>NZ_JACJDM010000080.1:7259-15355 GCF_014163545.1 Pseudoalteromonas sp. SR45-6 | reverse complement strand
TACCAATCGTGTTAAGTTACTGACCATTTATAGCGACAGATAAATACAGTGATAACAAGGCGTAAATTTTGACATGTAGTTGTTCTACTTGAAAAAATTATAACGCAGTTAGCGCTTTATTTAGCGCGCTAGAATGATTAAATATTTAAGTCGATTGGTATTAAAATTAGCATCACTTCAAGTATAGCGCTGTAGCGCACAGACGAAAAACGACGGTTAGTCCAAGTTATCAATACCTATTACGTTCTTTGATATATGGATTTATCCATTGGAGGCCTGAGTGACTGCAACGTGCACCTTACCAGTTTGTAAGCAATCATTTATTAAACTATTTACCTAGACTCGAATACCAATGGTTTGTTGAAAATTGCACGCCAGTAGAGCTGTTGTTTGGCGAAACACTCAATATTGCTGATAAAGTGATATTGAGTGTTTATTTTCCAGTGATGGGGTGGAGAGTTTTGGTCTGATGGTTATTTTGCAAATACGGTAGGAAAACATGGTGACGGATCAATGATAAGAAAGTATGTGAAAAACTAAGGAAATAATTATGACCAACTCCATTTGGATCATCAGTTAGCTATGTTCTAACCAAATACCCCACTCACGAAGTGAGTACTGCGTTAGCAGAAGGGCTTGCCCGGGGATGTTTATTAAATTGTTAGTCAGTCCATAGTTACAATAGTAGGGGCTACCTCAGTAAACTATAGGCCGCAGGTAAACTAGTTATTACTTTCTTTGTTATGTTCTTCACGTGCAGCTTGTAATTCGTCAACGAGCTGTTGGGCTTTTTGCTTGGTTTTTTCAGTTAACTCGCCTGCTGCTTCTTTACTTTCAATCCAGGCATCTAAAGCCACTTCTTTGCCATCATCATACATATCAAGGCCAAGCTTTTTACTTTCTTGTAGTAGCTCATCAAGTGAATCACCTTTAAATTGATTGCTGGTTTCTTTTACGTCATCCCATGCATCATTAAGTGCTTTTTTAACCTCAGTTTTAGCTTCTGCGGCATCTTTTTTTGCTTCGCTGGCATCTTCACAACCGGTTAGTGCTACACAGCCGAATAAAACTAAACTTGCTAATTTGTTCATATTTGTTCCTTTGTATAATAATGATGTCCCGAGGAATATTTCCTCTGGTACAGTATTGATGGCAATCTTAAAACAAGCAATATACAGGCTCGAAAATGAATATACCTCGAACAGCACGACTTAATTTTAAATTAATGGATGAAAATGACAGTGCGCTACTGTTTGAACTCGATAACGACCCACAAGTCATGGAGTACCTTACTCGTGGCAAGACGACGACCATGAGCACCATCAAAGACGTTTTTATTCCGCGCATGCAAGCCTACCGTAATCCACAAAAGGGCTGGGGGCTTTGGCAAGTTAACCTTAATGATAATGACAGCTTTATTGGTTGGATATTAATTCGGCCAATGAGGTTTTTTACTGCAGAGCCTGATTTTAGTGATATTGAAATTGGCTGGCGTTTTAAACGTACAAGTTGGGGTAAAGGTTACGCCAGTGAAGCCGCGCAAGCCGTTGCCGATGTGATCACCGCCAATGTTGAGATCAAGGCACTTAGCGCCACTGCACTAAAAGACAATAACGGCTCGATTAAAGTGATGGAAAAGCTGGGTCAGCAGTTTATTGAATACTATACCTATAGCGACGAGTTCGGCGAGTTACCAGCCGTGTTATATCGAAAATTTGTGTAAAGTTATTCATTGTAGTTTGACCCTTGTTAACTGAATGTGTATTAATGGGGTTAATAAAATAATCAAAAAATAAAATCAACAAGGAATTAAATATGTTTGCAGGTGTAAAACATTTACTGATTTTTAGTGTCGTTGTAATGCAGTTACACATAACTGCATTGGCAGCTAGTGGAAAAACAGCCCAAGCGGCAGTGGCTATGCCGGATAGTTACAGTAGTGACGTAGCAAGAGCCATTTTGGAGCAGGGCGGTAACGCGGTTGATGCAGCCATTGCTGCGCAATTTGTATTAGCCGTTACTTTGCCTGAAGCGGGAAACATTGGCGGTGGTGGTTTTATGCTGATCCAAAAAGACGGGCAGGGCGACTTTATAGATTACCGCGAAACAGCTCCAATTGCCGCCCATCGCGATATGTATTTGGATGACAAAGGTAATGTGGTTGCAAATAAATCAATATACGGCATTCACGCCAGTGGGGTACCCGGTAGTGTGGCGGGTATGTGGCTTGCTCATCAAAAACACGGCACACTTGATTGGAAAACCCTTGTTGAGCCTGCAGTAAAGTTAGCAGAACAGGGTTTTATTGTTCACCCGAAATTAGCCAGCAGTATTGAGCGCTACATTGCCCGCATGGCTAAAAAAGACGTAACAATTAACTTTGCTGATTATTTTGCCAGCGCTAAAGCGAATCAAAACTTTAAGCAACCTGAGCTTGCAGCCACGTTAAAACGTATTCGCGAGCAAGGTAAGGCAGGATTTTATGAAGGCGAAACTGCTAAAATCATTGCCGATTTTATGGCTGAACATGGCGGGATCATTACGCAAGCGGATTTAAAATCCTATCAAGCAAAATCACGTACACCAATGAAAGCAGCTTGGAACGGTTACCAAGTACTTACATCACCACCACCAAGCTCCGGCGGTATTGCAATAATACAATGGTTAAAAATGTACGAGCTGACTAAACCCAAAGCAGGGCTTGAGCATAACTCCACAGCATATATTCATTTATTAGCAGAAACTGGCAAACGCGTATTTGCTGATAGAGCAGAGTACTTAGGTGATCCAGACTTTTTTGATGTGCCAAAGAGCGAATTAATCGCCATGGATTATCTTAAAAAGCGCAGTAGCAGCATCACACTCGATAAAATATCGACGACTGAAAACATTAAACCAGGGTTATATGAAAGCGAACAAACCACGCATTTTTCTATAGTTGATAAATGGGGTAATGCAGTATCGAATACCACCACCATTAATTTAGGTTATGGCAGTGGTGTAGTCGTTGCTGGCGCGGGCTTTTTGCTTAACGATGAAATGGATGACTTTAGTGCCAAACCAGGGGTGATGAATGTATTTGGCGCGCTCGGTGGTAAAGCCAATGAAATCCAGCCGCATAAGCGTATGCTTAGTTCAATGACGCCAACTATCTTACTCAAAGACAATAAAGTTAAAATGGTTACCGGCTCACCTGGCGGCACCACCATAATAAGCTCGGTGTACGAATCTATTTTAAACGCGGTTGAATTTAATATGAGCGCCGATGAAGTGGTAAATAGCCCGCGTTTTCATCATCAACTTTGGCCTAAAAATGTCATACGTCATCATGCAGGGTTAGATGCAAGCGTTGTTAAAGCACTAGAGAAAATGGGCTACACCTTAGACGAGCGCCATTTTGGTGATATGCATGTGATCATCGAACGTGATGGCAAACTAGATGCCGGCTCAGAAGCGTCAGGGCGGGGTAAGGCGATGGTGTTTTGATCGCAGCTTTAAGCGGTAAGTCATAAGTTGTAAGATTGCTTGGTGATAAATTAAGCGATTGTAGTTGGGGTGAGGGTAACGAAACCCAATTACAAAAAGGTTTTAGGAGCTAGGTAACTAGGTGTTAGGGGAGTGACTCGTAGGCGCGAGTTTATCTCGGGCAGTACGCAGTTTAATGAAATTGGCTGTCAGTGAGCGACTTGCCGTAGCATGTGGTATCACCAGCACCAAAAGTAGGCGCTTGGCAGCGAAGACCCTTGTTGAAGCTCAAAAACAAAAGGAATTAACATTGCGCTGAGCAATAACTATTTAGCGTCACAAGGTTTAGTGTCATTGAGAGATATTTGGATCAATATTCATTACGGGAGATGAACCGCCCATTGCACTTTCTGCTAATGAAAAGCGCATGATGGGTGGTGTGGGGGACGGAGGTTAGAGACCTCCGGCTACCCGATTATTTTTTATGGCACTGCAAAGTTTACTGCGTGGACATTGGTTAAATTAATTTGTTGTTTTGCATGCCACAGATCGTAGTTATCTTGCATTGCTAACCAACTCTCAGGAGTTCTGCCAATGGCTTTAGATAAGCGAAGTGCCATTTCTGGTGAGATTGCACTTTGACCTTTTAGAACTCTATTTAATGTAGACGATGCTACATCTAGTTGTTTAGCTAAATAACGGCAACTAAAGCCTGCAGGCTCTAGGTAAACGTCATAGATAAACTCTCCTGGGTGTGGTGGATTATGCATAGTCATTAGTGATAGTCCTCATAATTGAGAATGTATGCATTACCATCGATAAACTCAAAAGTAATGCGCCAGTTACCATTTA
Source organism: Pseudoalteromonas sp. SR45-6 (assembly GCF_014163545.1). Classification (NCBI taxonomy): domain Bacteria; kingdom Pseudomonadati; phylum Pseudomonadota; class Gammaproteobacteria; order Alteromonadales; family Pseudoalteromonadaceae; genus Pseudoalteromonas; species Pseudoalteromonas sp. SR45-6. Next base: position 11,038 of record NZ_JACJDM010000080.1, on the reverse strand, counting down.
CAGTAATAGACCAAATCCCGTCACGATCCCCTTTGAGAGGGGGCAATTTAAAACCGGGTAAATTGATATCATCAATTTCTTGTGCGGTATCTATTGCTGCAAGTTGCATGCGCAATTTGCGTTGATGTTTGGCCTGAATTCCAGCAACACTTCCTGTTTGGAAGTATTTCTTGAGGCCTTTATGTTTGAAAGATTTAATCATGGCACAAGTATAGCGCGATGCGCATCACTCGTCGATAAAAATATCGCCCAATTAAGCGGATGAAAACAGTGGGCTAAAATGTGGAACGAAGCGAAACTAACTGTTTTTTGTTCTTGTTTAACAGCTTGTTATACGTTTTATACAAATCGTGCAAGCATTCATTTTCTATGTCGTTAAGCAGTGTGTCACCGTGCGTTAACTTTAGGTTGTTAGAGTCACCTGTATCAAAAATTGACCTGACACCATCGAGTACACAAAGGAAACCAAAAACAGATTCATTACAGCATCAGATATAATACTTTTTACCATATCTTTATCCGAGTCACTTAAGGAATTAAACCAAGCCTCCTGAAACGTATAACGAGCTTGTAGAATAACCCGTTTTTAATTTATTTTTATTGATGCATTAACCATAGCCGAGTTCCTATTCTGATTCAATCGACAACTGACTTTTACGTAAAATATAAAAAGAGCATTTGCTGTTGCTTTAATGGGCGTTTTGGAATGTATGACAGGTGTTTAAGTGGCTTATTTGATGAGGTAGCAGCTTACCTTTATTAATGCATCGTGTTTTACGCATGCTAATATTAGCCTTTAAGATAATCCTCATTTACTTCTCATTCTCTGCTCTTTGTGCAAAAAATCTTTTATTGAATTATTCATAAAGAGGTTCAGAGACGCTGCGCATTAGAGTAATAGATTAGCTTCATCTACTCGATGCCTCGTAAAACATAACGCTTTGCCAATGGGCAAATGCGAACGTTGTTGGACGAAGCCCAGTGAGTATTTGTCCCAGCCGCGTTGTTTGCGGCGATTTTGGGCAACTTGTTAAGCCTCATTTTCTAACAAGTTCCTTAATGCTTTTTACAACCAAATCACGGTCTGCGATGTGCAGATGATGCTTTTCTGATTCCGAATAGATAATTCGGCTATTTGTAGATAAACTTTTAAAGTAACTCTCTGCATTTGCATATAGGGAGTCCATTGACTTCGCGATTTCCTCGGGAACAAAAGGAGGGTCATAACGCTCTTCGGTCTGTTTTGAACGTAAAATTATAATTGGCTTATCACCGAATTTAGCTGCTTCAGATAGAATTTTGTAGCTTTTCATATGATCTACGTTTTCAGGAACTCTTTCAAACATTGGATCATGAACACTTTGCTCAAAATTATAAAAACGCTCCAATTTTTCATTGTTTGTTTTAAAGTTTTCAGGCCACCTTGTACCCATAGTGTAAAAGTAGCCTAAAGGAGGTGGATCAATCAGCACAGCCCCCATAACCTCTTGTGGATATAGGTTATTGAATGCCGTAATGATATAAGATGCATATGAGCCACCAGTAAAGTAATACGGCATTTTAACACCGGCTACTTGAAGCAGTTTTTTTAGCCTTTTAGCCATATCATCGACGGTGAAAGGCACGGGACCTTTTTCACTTTTTCCAAGACCTGATCGATCATATAAACAAATACTGAAATCATTTTTCAATTGTTTAATATTCTCCAACCAAACCCCATCAGAACCAGAACGACCGAAGCCTTGCTCAACTATTAATTGAGGCTTGTCATTTTCGTAGCACTCAAGATACAACTTAAACCCACCAACATCATATAGTCCTGACGTTGTTGGTTGTAACTCTTGCTCTGTACCTGGTGCACCAAAGCTAATAAAAATTGAGAATAACCATATAATTGATTTCATTTAGACTCCATTCCCTCGATGAGGCATAACTTCGGCATGACACGATTGTGTACGCCCGACATGGGCATTGACTTATGAGGTGAAAGTCCTCTGTAGGAAGATCACCGTTTAAATAACACGCTATTATTAAACGATAGACACTCGCGAATGGCAAGGGCTAAATCGCGAGAGATAGTCTGGAGGAAGCAGCTAGCATTCTTTATGATAAATAAATGTGAGCTGATGAGAAAAAACATCATATGAGGCGTAGGCTGGAGACGAGCTAGCACAAGATAGCGAAGTCATGCGATCTAACGGCCACCGTAAATGATGCAGTTGTGCAGAGAAAGTCGATGCACCTGTTCTTTATAGGTAAAAAAGGGGGAGATCTGATAAACACGCATTCGCGCTAACGCTTGGAGGAGGGTCAGTGAACGACTCGCCATAGCCTGTGGAATTACCAGTACCAAAAGTAGGCGCTTGGAAGCGAAGGCCCTTGTCGAAGCTCAAAACAAAAGGAATTAACATTGCGCTAGGTAATGACTATTTAGCGTCACAAGGTTTAGTGTCATTGAGAGATATTTGGATCAATATTGATAACGGGAGATGAACCGCCCATAGAAGGATGCTAAGAAGACACCCATCTTATGATTTGCAATGTATCAGTTACGTACTAATTTTATTATTAGCACAATAAATGAGCAGGTTGTCACATGGCTATTGCGAGAAAGCGTCAGATAAGTTTGGCTGATACAAAGTACTATCATTGTATTTCTAGGTGCGTACGTCGAGCCTATCTATGTGGCGAAGATCGTTTTACTGGCCAATCATATGAGCATCGCAGGTGTTGGGTTGAAGAGAAGCTATTGGCTCTTTCTAACGTGTTTTGTATTGATGTTTGCGCATATGCAGTGATGAGTAATCATACGCATTTAGTGTTGTATGCTGATGATAAAAAAGCGAAACGACTGAACGATAAAGCCATTATTATCCGTTGGCATAAATTATGTAAAGGCACCATGCTGACAAATAAATATGTTCAAGGGGGCAAGCTAACGAAAGCAGAATGCTTCTTTTTAAATGAGACCGTCGATGAGTACCGTGAGCGTTTATCAAGTATTAGCTGGTTTATGCGATTATTAAATGAAGATATAGCTCGCAGGGCGAATAAAGAAGATGGATGTACAGGGCGATTTTGGGAAGGCCGTTTCAAATCACAAGCACTGTTAGATGAAGCCGCATTGGCTGCATGTATGGCGTATGTTGATTTAAACCCAATCAGAGCGAAGATAGCTCACACACCAGAAACATCGGATTACACGAGCGTACAAAAACGGATTGAAAGTGCAACCGACGGTAAACAACCAATACAGTTACTACGCTTTGCCGGTATGCCAAGGCAGCACATGGCAAAGGGCTTACCATTTGAGTTAAAATCTTATTTAGAACTTGTAGAGTTAACAGGTCGTTGTATACGAGAAGATAAGCGCGGTTATATAGATAATACTCATTCACGGTTATTGGAGCGGGTAAATATCTCAGCAGATAATTGGTTAAAACTCACGAGCCACTTTACACGGGTGTTTCATGGCGCAGTCGGGAGGCCAACATCGCAGGAAGGATACTGTGAACATTTAAATAGAAAGCGGCGAGCAAACGTGAGAAATTGTGAAAAGCTATTAGCATAAAATAGAGCGATGTAGTAAACCATCTAAATCAATTCAAAAACTGCGAATTTGCAGCCTTTCTATGTCTAAAATTCAGTATTCAACGGACATTAGTCACGTTATTTATTACAAACAACATTTCCTCGAAGAGTAATTGCGGGCAGGCAGTTTTTTGCACGGTTAAGTTTGATGACTTCAGCATTTATTTATAATGGGTGTCAATTTTGTT
>NZ_JACJDM010000080.1:0-7159 GCF_014163545.1 Pseudoalteromonas sp. SR45-6 | reverse complement strand
GACATTAGTCACGTTATTTATTACAAACAACATTTCCTCGAAGAGTAATTGCGGGCAGGCAGTTTTTTGCACGGTTAAGTTTGATGACTTCAGCATTTATTTATAATGGGTGTCAATTTTGTTTTACGAACCCACTTGCCCATTCTCTTGCTGCGCTTATATCTTCAAATGGCTTTTCTGGGTAGTCTGAGCGATATTTTAACGTTTTAAATAATGACTCCGAATAGGGATTATCATTACTCACTGACGGGCGACTAAACGACGGTACAATGCCTAATTCTTGCAAGGTAGCCAATAATGTAGCGCCTTTCATTGGGCTGCCATTATCCGAATGTAACGTGACTTGCTCTGGCTTTATTTGCTCTCGACTGCAAATATCCGTCATCAAATCAGCCGCTAGCGCACTTAACTGTGTATCGTGAACCTGCCATCCCACAATTTTTCGACTAAAAATATCCATCACTAAATACAAGTATAAAAATTCGCCCTTAACCGTTGTTGGCAAATATGTAATATCCCATGTGTAAATTTCGTTCACACCGGTTGCTGTGAGTGCTTTTGGTTTTTTTACCTGCCTGTTTGGCTTCACTTTTTCTCTATGCGTTAATAGGTGGTGACGTTTCATAACCCGGTAAAACGAACTCTCGGATGCTATCCATACCCCTTTATCAAGCAACTTGGGCACTATTTTGCTCGGCGGTAAATGCCCATACTCAGCTGAATTGACTGTTTTGATAATACGCTGTCGCTCTAACTCAGTGAGTTGATTGGGCGGCCGCTTTGCCGTACAAGTTCGCTTGTCTACCATCTTATCTTCGGCCATCCAGCGCTGAACCGTTCTTGCCGTTAGCCCAAGTAATTCGCACACTGGCTTCTGCCTTGCCCCTGAATCCTGCGCTTCTGTAATGAGCTTTATCAATTCATGTCGCTCAGTCGACGTCGTTAATCGTCCTCGTTGAAACCCCAAATGGCATCCGCTTTTTTTTTGAGAACAAGTAATGCCGCTGTTTCAGCTAAGGCTTTATCTTTACGATTAAGCTCTTTTTGCAGCTGTTTTATTTCTTGCTTTAACTGTTTACTGTCTGATTTAGCTAGTTTCGTTGTAGGTCCTTGGGCAAAGTCGTGCTTCCACTGCTTAATATGATGCGGATAAAGCCCTTTACTACGACAGTATTCATTAATCGCTGCTTCATCTAAATGGCCACAGTCAATAATCGCGCTGAGTCTTTCTTCTAAACGCCAGTCTTGTGGTCGTTTTTCTGCTGTCATTTGGCTACCCGTCTGGTGTGTTTCAAGTTGATGTTTCTTTGCGAGTGCTATCCAGCGTTGTAACGTTGAATAACCGACACCTAAATCATCTGCAATATCTTCTAGACGAACATCATCACATTGAGATAATGCTTTTTCAACCGCTTGAACTTCGATGATGCCGTCTTTTATTGCTCCGCATTAGTCCCTTTGGCTTTGCTGCTATCTATTAGTTTATTTTGACCTGAATTTAGCACCACATTTATGGCAGAGTTTAGGTCTGATTTCTACGCCTTCACTACCTGATGCAAATGGAATAGAGTTACATTTTGGACACCTGTAATACAACCAAATACCAACGTTAAATATGAGCACTCCGATTAATGCACCATAAAAAGGATTTAGAAACTTAATATCAAAATATTGAAGAATAAAGCCACTTGAAAAGCATACAACAGTTAATAGTAATATGAGATAAAACCGTTTTTTTACTGGTTTAAATTGCTTCGATACATCATCCATAATTGAGTGTTGCTCCAGTTAAATTAACGCTGCAGTTGGCGGTAAAATGAGAGTGGCTAAATCGCGAGGAACAAGCGAAGCAAGTTACCACGCTACTTTATTACTTTATTACTTTGTTTTATTGTATCAACAGCACCGATAAAGTTTTGTGCTATTCATATTCGCTGAATACTTGGTGTACCCTAGCTGGTGTTATTTTATTAAAGTCATCTTGGTAGTAGTCCTTCGCATACTCAATAAAATATTCTGGAGTTATAGTGATTGCAGGGAGCAGCCAACTAGCTCCGTTATCTTCATTGTTTTGGAAATTAACAGTTCCTTGTTGCCATGACCCAGAGTTGGAAGTACGCCAAAAACAAAAGGTCACATGAGCTATTTCGAAGAAATCGTTATCTAAAACGCCGAGCAGTTCTTCAGGAGCCCCTTCATACATCCCTGGCCAAATTCTAAACTCTTCTTGAGCATGAGGACTAACTTCTGATTCATGATCGAAGCCTTTAATTAAAATAGCATCACCTTTTATGACAATGACGATTTCATCACCACCACCATTTTCATATGAAGCAACGTCTATCCCTGGCGCCCAATTAGCTTTGTAAGAAAAGCACCTTAGGTATTCGTCTTCACAAAGCTCTATATCCAAAGCTGCACTAGCTTTTAGAGCAGAGACTAGTTTTTTATTGGGTAGATTATCTAATATCATTTAAGCTCTCTTTGTGTGGGAGTAGACAATTTTATCTCTGATGTTTTTCTTTGTATTACAATACATTGATCATAAATTAAGAAAGTACATATATGCAATTAGGTCATCAAGTCTCTGCTTTTTATAGGCAAACCGGCGGCTCACCCTCCGGCAATTTTGACTTTGAATTTAAGTGCTTCGAGGATGGCTTTGAGTTTTTCGCGGTCGTCGCCTTGTACTTCAATGATGCCGTCTTTTACCGCGCCGCCTTGGCCCATTTTACTTTTAATGGTTTTGGCGAGTTTTTTTAAATCGTGTTGCTCGCTGTCAATACCAGTTACCAACATAACACCTTTACCTTTACGGCCTTTGGTTTGGCGTTCGATGCGCAGGGCGCCGTCTTTAAATACTTTACTAGCCACTTCTGTGCTTGGTTTTGGTTGGCTGATACGGCCTGTTTCGGTTGAATAAACGAGATTACTATCACTCATGCTTAACCTGCATTTAAAAAGTTAAATAAACAATGGCCTAGATAATATCAAATCTAAAACAAATTTGTGCATAGGGTGTTTTATTTTTGGTGATTTATCATTAACAAGTTATATTTAATACTAATTAAGAATGGATAATCTGAGCAGGAGTTAACTAATGGGTCTAAGTAAGAGTGCATCAGCAGATGGTGCTACACTGACTATTCAAATTAAAGGGAAGTTCGACTTTAATTTAGTGCAGTCATTTCGACAGTCGTATTCCGATATCAATGAAAAAACCGCTAAGGTCGTAATTGACTTGCGAGAAACAGATTACATGGATAGCTCCGCACTTGGTATGTTACTGAATATGAAAAAGACCTTGGGTACCTCAGTTGATGCAATTCAAATCAGTAATTGTCAGCCGCAACTGAAAAAAATCCTGCAAATATCACGTTTTGATAAAAAGTTTGATATTGATTAATGCATATTCTCGTTGTTGATGATCAGCCACTTAATTGTACGCTTTTGAAAGTAATGCTGGTGCAACAAAATTACGAGGTATCGACTGCCGCTAACGGTGTTGAAGCATTAGCAATATTAGCACAGCAAAGCATTGATATTGTGCTACTCGATGTAATAATGCCAGTAATGGATGGCTATGAAACAGCGACAAAAATTAAGCTGTTATACAACGATGTTCACCTACCAATTATTTTCATAACCTCTTTGGAAGATCAAAACAGTTTTGAACGTTGTTTAGAGGTCGGTGGTGATGACTTTATTCATAAACCGTTTGATAAAGTAATTTTAACCGCGAAAATAAAAGCTCATAGCCGCACCCGTAAGCTGAGCTTAAAGACCCACGAACAAAATAAGTTATTAGAATATCATTACAATCAAACCGAGCGCGAGCACGAAATAGTTGAGCATATTTTTAATAATGCCTTAGAAAACCAAAATAAGTTTACCAACAACATTGATTTTCATCTTTCACCGGCTTCTATGTTTAATGGTGATATGTGTTTGGTTGGGCAAAGTCCAATTGGTAGTTTGTATTGTATGCTGGGGGATTTTACTGGCCATGGTTTAGCAGCTGCGGTGGGGGCATTACCGGCATCGAAAGTGTTTTACACTATGGTTAATAAAGGCATGGCGGTCAGTGATATTGCCGCAGAAGTTAATGCCGTATTAGTACAATTATTGCCCGGTCATATGTTTTGTGCCGCGACAATTATTGAGTTAAGTAGCTCCGGGAAAAGTGTTTCAGCTTGGCTTGGTGGCTTGCCTGACGCTTATTTAATTGATCAACAAGGAAGCGTATTAAAAACCTTAGAGTCACAGCACATGGCTTTAGGGATTTTAGAAGGCGACGAATTTGAACGTGAATTAATTCATTTTGAAGTTGATAGCAGTATGCGTTTGGCGCTGGCCACCGACGGTATTATAGAAACCACCAATGCAGACGGTGAATTTTTTGCAGAGCAACGCTTTATAAAGGCACTTGCAAGCAAGCCTAAAGTGACTAGTCAAGATGTGATCGGGCAAGTGACCAAGTTTGCTCATGGTAGCAAACAACAGGATGACCTTAGTTTAGTGCTTTTTAATTGCATGGCGGTTCCTGCTGCGGCTGAAGAGCAAGCCGCTTACTCTCGGTTACCCTTTAATTTTTCTTTAACGCTTAATTCACAGCAAATAAAACAAACCGACCCGGTGCTTGAAATCGTTGAAGTGCTCACTCAAGTTGGCGGACTAAAAGAGCACCGCTCTGATATTTTTTTACTGCTCTCTGAGGCATATAACAATGCACTTGATCACGGTGTATTAGGACTCGATTCAGCGATTAAAAATAAAGAGGATGGTTTTATTGAGTATTATCAACTTCGAGAAGCAACATTAGCTAAGCTCGTTGATGCATTGATCATTGTGGATATACGTTATTGCCCTGATACATTGAGCCTGTATTTTATAATTTGCGATTCTGGCAATGGTTTTGCAAGCACCGACAGTAATGCTAACAGTAATAATCGCGAGCACGGTCGTGGGTTATCGATATTAGAAGAAATAGCAGAGCAGGTGACTTATAACTCATCGGGTAATCAAATTGAAATGTGTTATCGATTGGTGCAACAACAAAGCTAGTCGTGATTGTTTAGCCATGCTATGATTCATTTTTTTAGATGTTTGGATGGCTAAATGGTTTCTTCTTATTTATCTCTTGCGCAGTTAGATGTGCCTGCTCAGTTAGTCTCTGCTGAGCTTACTAAGCTCGAAAGCTATTTATCAAATCAGTCGCTTCCTGCGGTACGCTGGCAATATCAAATACCAGAATTGGGTGAAGGCGGGGCGTGCAGTTTATTTGGTTACTTACAAGATGAGCCGTTTAAACTCACTGATTTTTTACCGCAAGATCAGCACACCACGCAAAAGCTTGCTCAATTACAACTGATTGTTGATTACGTTGTAGCGCAAACTAAGGTTGATTGGTACGGCATTTACCAAAGTACAGCAACACCTGAGGGTCAGCAATTACTTAAACTGACTTACTTTGGCGCGCCAAGTCGACCGCTTTTTCCGCTTACCGAAGCATTTGCTGCTGGTAGTAATAATGTGCAGGTGGCACTGAGTAGTAAAGGGCGAGTGATCAACAACGTTGAGCAGTATTTGGCTGCGGGTGGTGAATATTATACTTGCGACCCTAAAGTAAAATCAGAAGCCTGTTTACCGCTTTTTGACAGTGCAAATCGCTGCGTTGGTATTGTTGATGGCGAAGCCTTTAATAACGATTTTTTCAACCAGCAAACATTAGCGCTATTAATTGCGTGCTGTATTAAAATTCCTCACTTTTTAGTGTAAATAACACTAGTCAATCTAGTGAGCTTTTATGTTAAGCTAAGTGCAACAGCTAACCCCTAAATAATGAAAGAGATAGTCAATGTTCTCAGTATTAAAACCATTACCCACTGATCCTATTCTTGGCCTTATGGCGGCCTATAAGCAAGATACTAACCCAAATAAGATTGACTTAGGGGTTGGTGTTTATAAAGACGAATTCGGTAATACGCCGGTATTAAAAGCAGTTAAAAAAGCTGAAGCGTTTCGTCTTGAAAACGAAACTAGCAAATCATACATTGGTTTGGCGGGTAACTTAGATTACTGCCAAAAAATGGAAAACCTATTATTAGGTGAGCACCAAGCGTTATTAGCTAATCGTGTTCGTACAGCACAAGCACCAGGCGGTACAGGTGCACTGCGAGTTGCAGCTGAATTTATAGTTCGCTGTAATCCAGGTGCGACAGTATGGGTTACTAATCCTACTTGGGCAAACCACATTAGCTTGTTTGAAGCCGCTGGCCTAACAGTTAAAGAATACCCGTACTACGATTATGAAAACAAAGATTTATTATTTGATGAAATGATCGAAACCCTTACCCAAGTGCCAAAAGGTGATGTGGTATTACTGCACGCATGTTGTCATAACCCAAGTGGTATGGACTTAAACGAAGCACAGTGGAACACGGTTGCTGAACTGGCAAAAGATGTTGGCTTTACACCGCTGGTTGATATTGCATATCAAGGTTTTGGTTCTAGCCTTGAAGAAGATGCAAACGGTTTACGTATTTTAGCCAATGCAGTTGATGAGTTAATCATTTGTTCTTCATGTTCGAAAAACTTTGGTTTATACCGCGAGCGTATTGGTGCATGTTCAATTATTGCTAAAGACAGTGCAACAGCAGACATTTCAAACTCTGTTATGTTAAGTGTGGTACGTAGCATTTATTCAATGCCACCTGCGCACGGTGCTGACATTGTAAATACCATTTTAAGCAGTACAGAACTGACACAACAATGGCACAGTGAACTTGATGAAATGCGTAACCGTATCAATGGCCTACGTACTTTGATCAAAGACAGTCTAGCGGCAAAAGAGATTGCTCAAGACTTCTCATTTATTGACCGTCAACACGGTATGTTTTCTTTCTTAGGTATTAATAAAGAACAAATTGAGCGCCTGCAAAAAGAATACGGTATCTACATTGTTGGTTCAAGCCGCGTTAACGTAGCGGGTATCAGTCAAGCTAATATCGATTACTTTGCAAATGCTGTTGCAGATGTTTGTAAATAATCTTATTTAAATAGCGTTTATTGAAATAAAAAACCGCACTAACTTATTGTTGTGCGGTTTTATTTTTTAACCTAGAACCTAGAACCTAGAACCTAGAACCTAGAACTACGC
>NZ_JACJDM010000007.1:0-140228 GCF_014163545.1 Pseudoalteromonas sp. SR45-6 | reverse complement strand
TCTTCATAGTCAGGGAGATAAAAATCAGATGAAACCACCTTGAAGTTAAAGCTACCTTTAATAAATCTGCGTTTTTTACGGGCTTTAATATATAAACCTAATTGTGCTAGTTGAATTGCACGATCATCTAAATCAATACCGTGTAAGTTATTTTCAATGATGAGTTTTGGGATTTCATCTTCGTCATAATCGGCATCGTAGTTTTCAATATGATCGAGATATAACGCATAGAAAAAATCAAAGGCATACAATAAAAAGTTACCTGAGCCAGATGCTGGATCTATTAACTTTATTTCATGTAAAGGTTTAGGGTCACGTTCTTGAGTTTTAGGTGCATTGGCTATTTTGAATTGATTTTTAATATCCGACTCTGGATACATTTCAAGGTAAAGTTTACCTAATGAATTTTTTACCAAAAACTGAACAACCCAACGTGGCGTATAAACTTGTGATTGCAAGGATACTTTGTCGTATTCTGTTTTCGCCTTACTATCTTTAAAAGCTAGTTTCTTGGCATTGTTATAGCTTTCGTATAACCAGCCTAATACATCATCACTTTGCCAAATATCATCTTCAACTTGTGAATCTTCAGCTATCACATTAAATGCTTCTACTATCTCATTCAACGAAATGGCATCAGGTAATAACGCATAAGGATACTCTTTACTGTAAAGCGATAAAGAATCACCTAATTCATTAAAGGCATGTTTAAAATAATCTCGAATACCTTCAAGTTCACTTTCACGATTCTCAGGGTATTCTTCTAACCACGCTTTATGACCAAATGAACGACCACCATGTTCAGCTTGTTTAGTGATAACAGGAGGAAATAAATTAGCTGACTCCATTACTTTTACAGCCGCTAGGCGGTTAAATAAAGTAAAGCTCAACTCATCCAGTAACTTTTCTCTAGCGTCTTGATAAGAACCTGTTTCACCAATATGGTTTTCAAGCATTACTTCAATATGTCGACGTTTTCCGCGCACTTGTTCTGGTAATTTTTCAAGTTCTATTTGCTTATTTGCACCAATACCTAGTCTTGCAAATTGCTTATCAAAAGAGGCGGAAATTAGGTTACGAATTTTATCTACATGATCTGAAAGTTTCATTATTAAGCGGTTCCCTTACTTGAATTAGTGTTAATAGAGCTAAGATCTAGCTCTATCTTTTCATCTGGTTGTGCCGATGCTAACGCTCGTAATTGTGCGGTTAAAATGTTTTTGTATTCTTGTACTGTCATATTGCCGCTTGGAATAGAAAGCTTCAGTTTACGAGGTGCTTTAGGTTGCACTGGCTTAGGTGGTTCTGGTATAGGGTCTCCAACACTAGGTTTAGCTCCTTGTGGTGGAGCTGGTGCAGGTATTGGCTCAGGTTGTGGAGGTGGCTCACTGACAAAACTATTTTCAACAATCAGTAAGTCGTTTTCTTTTGAAGGTACTAACTCAGTACTTGTTAATATTTCAGATAACGAAAAACTACTGTTTTTGCAAGAGATTGAAAAACTTAACTCTGGCTCTGTTAATACTCTGTCTTGGCAATATTTCTTAATCGTATTTAACTGATTAGCGTTATGGGTATTCAAATTTTTAGGGTAATGCGTATTTAACGCGCTGTTTGCTTTATTTACTTTAATTAATAATGCTTCGCATTGTGTTGTTAAATTTTTGCTGGCTGTATTTACTAACTTATAATAAGCATCTTTTATCTTTGTCGCTTGTTGTTGAATTGCGGCAAAGTTTTTCACCATGTCTTGTTTATATAAGCTTAATAGTTCTTCACTTGCCAATTTAATTGTTTCATCAACTATATTGGCTTTTATTAATTCAGCCGTAACTGTTTCAGCAAAATGTTTAAACTCATTAACTTTTGTATAGTTTTTCTTAATGAATTTTTGCGCCTTTAATACCGTTTGAATAGCAGACTTATAAACACTTGAATTAGTTAATAAAAACTCTACCTTTTCTTTGTAGTTGTTTTCGGTAACTTTGCTAGAAAAATCTAATAATGTGTCTTTTTGCAGGGCTACATTACTAAACAATGTTTCAAAGTTATTTACTGAGCTGTTTAATGTTGAGATAGCCGTAATAAAATGATCGGCCATATACCTAGTCGCTTCAGCTAGTTCATAATCGTTAGTGCTCCAATCTACTTTTTTGCTGGTATGCTTTTCAATATCAATTTCCATCAACAACTGAACCGCTTGATTCTTTTGAGCGGTCGATAAAGAGTCTGTGACTGACTTAAAAGAGGCTGATTTAAATTTAGTGGTATTGGTAAAGGCTTCATGCACTGCTTTTTGGTCGTGCGACATATACGGGTCGCCATTATACTTAACCGCTAATTTACCTGCTCTAAGCAATACAGCTAACGTAGAAACTAACGTACCAAAAGAATATCCCCAAGGATCATTTGAAAAGTCAGCTTCTATTGAACGTCCATCAACGTGACGTGACTTTATTTTTGCCGTTATCTCTTCAACTACTTTAAGGTGTTCACCTGTGAAATTACCATTAGAGTCGAAAAATTTAAAATCATCACCTGAAAAGAGCTTATGTAGCTCTTCTTTTCTATTACTGAATATTTTTGTTACCAAACTTTCTGACAGTTGTGTTTTAAGCTGCTTGAAATAAATATTTTTAACTAGCTTTCGTTGGTTCTCTACAATTGTACCTTTGAATGTATCTTCGTTAAGTAAATGTTCATCGAATAAATACACTAACGTAGAGTGCTTATAAGCACTGTCGATTAAAAAACGAAGATCTTTTTCTTTTTCTTCTTTAATAGTTTTAAATTCACCAATAATTCTGCGTTTATCAATATCTGACTCTGTTGAGTACTTCTCTTCCATCAACTGATAACGATGAATTTCAGCAATTAACTTATCTATTTTGGCAAAGTCTTTATTGTCAGGAATTAAAGTAATTAAGTCTTTATTGTATTGAGTTTCTAGTTTGATGTTCTCAATAAAGTCTTGTCTGTCATCACTAATATTAAACAAACTATAAGCGGTAACTTTAAGGTTTTTATTACCACCAGCACCACATAGTTCATCTTCTTGATCAGATAGCACACTGAATTTGAAACTTGTATGGCCATCGTTAAATGAGGCTATTGGGTTAAACGTTTTGTAGTTTTTAATAAAATTAATGAGATCACGTTTTTTAGTGAACAATTCAACGTCAAATTCTTTCATTTCATCAAGTAATTTACCTTCAAGATCTGAAGTGATCTTGTAGTTGTTATTTGATAATAAAAGAACTTTAGCTTCTAGCAATATTGCGAGAGACTTTTCTATTTTGGGCTTAATACCGTAATAGTCATTTACATCTGCAATATAGCTTTTAGTTATATTTTCTATTGTTGGAGCTACAACTTCTGAGTCTGCTAATAGGTGAATGGTTTTAAGTAACTTCTCACCATCAATACCTAAATCACTTTCATCCAGTATTTTTTTAGCTGTATGGTATTTATTAACTAAATCTACAGGAGGAGCTGTTTGTGCTTCACTACAAAGCGCATGACCTGTGGTAAAAGAGAACAAGCTCTGTTCACGCATTTGTTTACGTAGTACATCAAACGTGGTGATGATCATGCCACGGGCTGCAATTTGTGTTGCAACTAATGCGTTAGAGCTAAATAAGAACTTTTGCAAAATATCAAATTGATACTTATGAAACGGGTAGTAAGTAGCAAAATCATGTGCTGATTCTGTTTTTGTAGGGAATGACGATTTTAAATTTGTTGCGTCAGAAATTAACCCATCGTTTTTATTATAATATTCGACAAGTTGATCGAAATAGCTGTCTTTCTTTTTCAATAATCTGCTGCGAATGATGACATCAACTTCAGTCGATTCAAGGTGAATTTTAGTTTTAAATCTGTCAGTTACTTTAGTTAAGCTACTGCGACTAACATTGGCGTTATTGATTACACTATCTAACTTTTCTTGAGCAATTGCGATAGTCCAAACTTTACTAGAAATACTCGATAATGCCTCACTGATAGCTTCAAGATCTAGTAATGAAAACTTATTTTGGCTTATTGCTTCACTGGCTTCATCAAATACAAAAACTAATGTTTCATCGGTTTGAAATTTAAGGTAACGCTCTAACTCATCTTTGAACTTTACCGCTGAAAAGCTTTCAATCGCTTTAGCATAAACATCTTTAGTTTCTTGGTATTCAACTTCAGAATATCCCATACCAGTAAAAATTTTACGCATAACTCGCGCAACTTGTCTGTTACTTTTCTTCAGTTCACTCCATTCTTTACCTTCAAGCTCTTTGGCTTTTAGTTTGAATTCTTCATATTTTCCATCAATGAAAAGCTCGAATTCCATATAACCATAAACATCATCTCTGAAACCAAGGTTTTTAAGCAAATTAGAAAATAAAGTAAACGATAAACCTTGGTCAGTGTTTTGTTTCGCAACATCAAGAAATATTACGCGACTGTTAATACTGTCTAAATTACGCAGCGCATTCTCGATTAACCCTTCATTAGGTATACCTTTAAGTTGAGAAATAAAACGCTCTCTTGCTGGAGTACCATTTATGCTTGGATTATCGATAATATAACCGAGCATTTTACCAAAATAAGATTTACCTGACCCATAGAAACCAGATAACCAAACACCCGTTTCTTTCAGGTTAGAAGTAAATGTATTAGCAAAGCTATCAAGGTGACGACCTATGCCTTCTGTAACGATATAAGATTCAATTTCTTGCCGTATTTCATTTTCACTGCGATCTTCTAAATCTATTACGTTTTTAATATCTTCTTGAAGGTCGAGGGTTAATATTTCATTTATTTTTGTCATTGTTTGCCCTTACTTCAGCAAGATACAGCGATATTTAGACGCTGATTTAAAATTTAAGAAAAATACATTGTCATCAATTACTTTTGCAGGATAAAAAATAACTAAGGGGTGAGAAAGATTCATTACGGAAGAGTGTTCCATAATATTAACGTTTCCGATTCCTGTACCATATAGACAACCAGAGCGAACAATCATTGGGATTTTGTCATTCGCTACAGCTTGCTCAATTGCTTGAATAATTAAATCAAATAAGTCTGTTTCAGGATCATCAGACTTAAATAGCTTGCTCGGTGTACTGATAAAATCTTTATAATATTCTTCAAAAGCATCCCAACCGTCTTCATCAATCGCTTGAACAAGTAACTTACTGACATCGATGAATTCAGCTTGTTGATGATATAGCTCTTCAGCTTTATCTAGATATTCTCGTTCTTGATTAGGTGGATAAGTAAAAAGAATACTATTACCACCATTAGCCTGCTTACGAAGCTGGTCTTGGTTGGTTATTTGAAACTGTAATGCTTCGAATTTTTGCTTATTTTCTAGCAGATAAGACATCGCAAATTCCTTTATAGCTATGTGTTAATTCAATGTTCGATTCAACGCCATTAAAATCCATGTTGAAGTAACCCTTGAGTGATAACTTTTTTAATCTTTCTTGTATATCGCTTTTATCAATGAAAACTAATGGAAACATTTCATTTGATAAAACATCACGATTGTCTGGTTCATTTATTTTTAAAATATATAAAAATAAAACCAACAAATCTGATGACATTAAAATTCGTTTAAATGATTTTTTCCTTACTCCTTCAACAAAATTAATTTTGGTTAAAAACGTAAGGTATTTTGTGGCTAATGTTGTTGTGGTGGCTTCTGACCATTTGGATTTTAGCTCTTCATTATTGCTAACAAAGTCTTTTAAATAGCCTATTAATATTTCTTTAGATATGAAGGTTTTTCCTGATGAATATTCTTTAGAAAAAATTCGAATAGATAAATCTCTAAACAATCGGTTTGTTAGCGCAAACTGCCAAAATAAAATAACTTCTTTGGTTTGTAGCGTTAAATCACTGGCAAAAATAGACTGAATTAAATCTTGGTGGTCTTGGTTTCTAAATTGTAAAAAGGCAACTTCAACACCTCTTTCGATACGGCTTCGACTTTTTTCTGTTCTTAAATCAAATTCATTATCACTTGCTGACTCAGCATCAAAATATGCTTCTATAGTTTTAAAAATAGGATCACAATCTTTGATACTACCAATGACGTTTATAGTCGTATCGTATTTTTGTAGCTCGGAGGCTGGATTCAAATTATTCATTCTCAATGTATCCTGGTGCAATAGCTAAATTTTCCGCTCCGTATAGCGTTTGTCTGTTTCTAAGCCAAAGTTGATATTCATCGCATTTCAAGCTTGCTTCCTCAGTACAGTCTACATTCCATTGTTTAAGTAAATAACCTAATAAAGCGGATCTTACTTCTATCTGTAACTCTCCGGCTTCCATTGCGTAATCAAGCTCTATTGCTTTTGGGTGTTTTAGCTTTGGATGCGGAGTTAAAATTATATCGTAAATGGTATGCCATTGGGTGTCTTTATCTGCTGATTCTTCACAATTTATAGAGTGTTGCAGTATTTTTGGGCATTCAATACGGGTAGTAACAAAATCTCTAAATTCTTGGTTTGATCTATCAAAAGCGCGTACATGCCAGCGAGTACCATTATTTACAATAGAATGGGGGATTAACACCTTTGAAGTAGTGCCTGAAGTTAAAGATGTATATTGGCATTCTAAAGCGAGTTTAGAAGCAATAGCACGCATTATAGTGGCGATTATTTCGCTATTTGGGTGTATTAAGCGCGTTGCATCTTGGCAGTAACCACTTGGTTGAATTCCACTAGACAAGCCATCACCAAAACCACGGCATAAAGCGCTGAGAATACTCTCAGCGTTATGTTCGAACAAAGGTTTAAAGCTTTCTAAGCGGTGGTAGCTTTTAGTTGTATGACTTAATACTAGATTTTGAGGTGCAAGTTCTTTATATGATGAAAAATCACGAGTACACGCGGCTAAGCCAGTTTTAAAACGCTGAATTAAATCAGCTCTTGCAACTTGGCCAAAGTACTGCAGATTAAAATCTATGAACGCTAAGCGTTCCCTCTGCGCATGTGTGAGTGCATCCAATGCGGTATTAGTCATAAATATACTAAATCATTATTTTGTAGTAACTATATCAGGCAAAGTTAAAGATGCAATCAAAATGAGTTAATCTTATTTTGTATTTTGCCACGTTCGTGCGGAGGTTTTACCCAGTAGACCTGTCATAACTCCTGGCGCGCGAGTTGAGTCTTTATTACGATTATGTATTTTTATGTGTTTCCAGTTTGATTTACGGCTTTTTTTAGCTAATTTTTTTAATAAATGGCTTTTAATAAATGGGTGTTTGTTAAACATTTTCAAAAGTTCTTCTTTAGAATTAATACAACCTTTATTTGCTTCACTAGCTAATATATTTGCTTGTTCTAAGAGTTGCTTTTGCTTTTCTGTTAGTTTTGCCATTTTTAATGCTTTTTATTTATCAATGGATAATGGGCATCGCCCCAAAGCTCATTAGGGTGATCCATCATTATATCGATGATGTATGGAATGAGTTGCGATAAAAACTGTACAGCATCTTTGAGTTGCTCTCTGTTAGCACTACTGTTCCAAGTAGCTCCCCCATGTATCAATTGATTTCTTAGGGTATAGAGTCGTTGTAACACGATGGAGGTTAACTTTGCCGTTTCCTTATTTGCCAAAGCTACGTTAGCTACGCGTTTGGCATCGTTGAAACGTTGTTTGTATTCTTGCTCTTCGATTTGGCCGTTATGAAACTGCCAAAACGGTTGAAATACAAATTGATTGCTTAAAAGGATGCGAATACTTTTTGGAAACTCATGCCATAGCAAATTATAGATTCGATTTTGTGAGTCGAGAGCATCAAGCTTTTCTAGAAAGTGGCTAAACGACTGTGTTTCATTGAAGTTTAAGCATTCAGTGTCTTGGGCATAAGCAGCATTAAAAGAAACCCACAGAAAAATAAATTGGCAATCTAAATCATCATGGCATTGCTCAGATTTGTTGAGCCAACTAAGTGCTCGATGCACTCTTAAAGCCAAGCCTTCAGGGAAGTTATACCGTAGTTTCCTCTGTTTATCTTTTAATTGTTTATGAAGCATATTTTTCAGCCTTGTAAATCCGTTTAATAAGGCTAACTTACTGCTAAATTAAGAAAAAATCTACATTTGGTAGTCAAGATACATCTCTTTTCCCTATTTTTTCACTTATCCATTCTTCAACTTCCCTTTCTACCCAGGCTACAGAGTTGCCACCAAGTTCAACTTTCATGGGGAACCCACCAGCACTCATAAAGCGGTAAACAGTTGAGCGGCTTAAGCCTGTGATATGTAAAACTTCTTTTAATTTGATTAAACGCATGGGGTTTCTCCGGTTAGGTTAGTAGTACATATCCTTTCCGGGGGTAGTAATTTTTTACTGAGGCGAAACAAAAACGTTAAACATATACATCACTATTTTGCATAAACCATTAAGAGGGCATAACAATGCAAAATAACAAGTCACTATACGAATTTGATCACCCAGTAAGCGATGAACAAATACTTGAAGCAGCAGCTTACATAATCGCTCAGAAGCAATTTAGGCATGGGGCTTTAACATGCCCAAAAGACAGTGAAGAATATTTAAGGCATAAGCTGGCGTTAATCGAGCATGAGGTGTTTGCTGTACTGTTTTTGGATAGCCAAAACCGCATACTTGAATACAAAGAGTTATTTAGGGGCACTATCAACGCAGCGAGTGTTTATCCTAGAGAAGTCGTTAAAGAGGTACTGAAGCTTAATGCAGCCTCCGTAATACTGGCGCACAATCATCCTTCAGGCGTCAGTACGCCTTCACAAGCTGACAAGCTTATTACTACCAAATTACAGCAAGCACTCAACCTTATTGATGTTTCGATAGTTGATCACATCATCATTGGTGAAACCAGTTATTCATTTGCGGAACATGGCTTAATTTAAAGGGAGTAGGGTATGGCTATTAAAATAGAGCAAGTGCCAGGATTAAACGTACCAGAATCATTGTTTGGTGTGATCGTTAATGCAGTTGCTAAAGCAGGGGAGTCGGTAGGATGTGCTAAGGCGCTAATTATTAATTTCCGTGATAAAGATTACAGCGCTAAAGCCGGTGGCTTTCATCCAGTCGAGGTCAGGCTAGAAAAACGGGGTATTGGTTGGGAGCTTATATACATTACTGATTTTTCATACCAGGGCCGAACGGATTCTGAATTAGTGAAGGAGATTGATGTTTGCTTTGTGATTAAACGGGTATATCACATGCTGGTGGGCTGGTTGAGTGAACGAGAGGGAAAGGACCTTTTAACCTTGTTTGTGGCTAACTTTGTTGAGTATTACAACACAGGTTGCTACCAGGTCAGTATTACAACTGATTAAGGAGTTGGTTATGGCTGAAGTACAAGCGATTAAGGACCTTGATACAGTTAAGTTAATTAGTTACTTGCTCGAAAAACGTTGCTCTAAGCAGATGAGCCATATTTGGAATATAGGATTGAACCTAGCATTGCGTATATCTGATTTGTTGTCTGTTAAATTTACGGATATACAAAACGACAGGTTAATTATATTTGAGAGTAAAACAGGAAAGCTAGCAGAGATTAAGCTTAATCAGAAAGCATTAGCGTTTATCCACGAAGTACGCGTTACTCACCCTAACCATGTTTACCTATTTCAATCGTATCGCAATCAACAAGCTAAAAGTTCAATACCACGGCCCTTATCTCGAAGGGCTGTAACAAGAGCATTTGCGTTAGTGGGTGAAGAGCTTAATTTAAAGTTAGGCACGCACTCAATGCGAAAAACGAGAGGTTATCACCTCTATCATAAAACCCAAGATATTGCCCGTGTAATGAAAATGCTTCGCCATAGCTCCGAAGCAACAACACTTCGTTACATTGGTATAACTCAGGAGGAAATCGATAAAGACTTTGAAGAGTTAGAGCTATAAATTTATTACATATGATAGGAGTAAGTTTGTTATGTCGTTAGAAAAAGCCGTTACGTGCGGTGTAGTAGGAAATGAAGTATCTAAACAAATAACCGGCAGTTCTGAGCCTTCACTTAGTAGGACCGCCATTGCTATAAGCTCTGGTGCTGTAGCAGGAGCTGCTGTATCTGGTGCATTAGTAGTTGGCTTAGGTGTTGCATCTGCACCTGTTACGGTGCCATTGGCTGTTGCTAGTGGTTTGCTAGCTGGGGTAGCGAGTTTATTTGATTAGAAGTAAACAAAGAACGCATTTTTGCAGTGCGTTCTTTTTTTGCTTTTGTAGTGTAAATAGCGCTTCTCGTAATGCTATTTTGGGAACCTGCCACCCCTCATGTACTAAGGGTTTTAGCTTATTAAGCTAGTTGAAGGTCTCAAAAGGGCGTTAGAACAAGTATTGAGAAGCACAGGTCCTAATTAGAATATTACCTTTGACTATAACCAAAACAACGGTGCCCTAAGCCGTAATGTTTAGTTCTAAGCTTGGCGAAGTAACTTACTCGACAATAAAGAGCATGGAAGTTTTGAGCAAAATTAGGGTTATTAGCGTCAAGGTAATAGTGTGCATTATCAGGCAAATGAACAAATTCCATCGTTTCATCTACTGGTAAGGTCAACGCACTTGCCCAGGCCTTAGCTATTCGAGTAAACAAGTTATCACTTTCTATATTTATTTTACCCGTACAGTGATACCGGTCCTTATTGAAAAACAGTACAAAATGATAATGCTGATGGTGAGCTTCGTTTTTCTCTCTAGTCCAAATATATCTAATATTACATGGGTGTGGGGTTTTACCATCACGAGCTTTACGTTTTGTATCTGCTTTAATCTGCGCCTCAAGAGAAGCAATAAATCGTGTAATGATTTTATTGTTATCTAAATCAATTGTATTTGAATAAGCAGGTAGCCTTAAATCAATTCTGACTGCAAACGTTCTTTTATGCTCACTACATGCAGCATGCATTACTTTCTCAATAGCATTTAAGTAGGGAATAACCAGTCGCTGATCTACTCTAGCGAGTGTTTGATATTGATTGTATGTAGGGTTGGTTGTTACTGGGTATTGGGTTGGGTTGTTCATACTCTTTCTCCTGGTATGTATTAGTTCATATCAGGTGTGTGAGTTGTATTTTTTTAATATTTAGTAATTGAATAATATCTAGGGAATTAAAATCTCTATAAATACTACCAAACCGAAATTAGTTTTGGAAAAAGTAAGCAAGTATCAATGGGCTATTTATTCGAGCACTCCACATACGAGCTTTGCGTTTAATTATTTCTGCTCTAAAGTTACTACTCGATTAAACTAAATTGAGAGCTATGATATCTATATTTTTGAACTAAATACTATTCTTACTTTTGGAGTAAGATTGTTTGTATTCAGGCACAAAAAAAGGTTCCTTTTCAAGACAAAAACATTAGCTTTCATATTATCGATTTCAGATATGTAGTTTCTGTAGGCTTTAACTCGAAAGGGAGTTGATTTTTTAAAGTAAGCATATGTAATAAACAATAAGCAATTTACATAAACATTTATAAATGAAGTGATAAAACTACTTAGATGATATAAATTCGAATTCATGTGAAAAATATCAGTTGTTCCAAATAGTGAATTGCTAACATCAAGTATAGATAGGTGTTGTTTTTGGTTTCTACAACTAAGAATTTTTTTTATACACTTTATAGTAAGTAGAGCCAAGGAGCTCCGAAAGTTATCAATAGAACTCTCGGGTTGATCAGCTAAATATGATTTAACTAACTCAAATGTAAGCCCTGAAAAATGGCCATTTAGGTAAACATCAAAAAGCACTTTGTACCGAATGTCAAAGCTGCTTGGTAACCAATTACAAATGCTACTTACATAATCTCCAATTTTAACCTCTTTTGAACTTAATAATAAGTTAAAGTCTAATGCAGTTGTATTCAGCTCATCTAAACTATCGTAATTAGGTATTGATAAACTGTATGCGGATGGCCTTTTTGTAATAAGTCGATTTTCCTCATAAGTGAATACCTCATTTTTCCTGAAAGTACACCCTCTTGTTAATTGTGTAATTAAATCGTGTTCTATAAGTTTAGTAACAGCTGTTTTTACCTCTATTGTTTTTAACCCGCAAGCATTAGCTATGGTAGGCAATGAAAAGTTTTCAACGTGCCCAAACTCATCCTGGTTAAGTACGAAGAAGCACCATACTATTTTCACAGGCACTCTAAAACTTTTACCCTCTACTTTTAGAAGCTTTTCGATCGGTAATGATTTAGTCATTTCTGTGTGTTCATCGTAGATAAAAATGTATGACTCAGCAGGTCGTCCTTTTTTAGAATGTTCAGTTTTGTGCTTTAAAATTGCATTAAATTCTTGTAGCTCTTCTATTACTTTTTTAAATTTATTGTGTGTACATCCTAATTCAAGGAAGTCAGCTTTAGATAATTTGTCTCCAATTACTCTCCCTGTAATTAAACGAATTAACACCCACTTTGTATATGGAGATAAATTAGATGTGAAAGTAAAAAACTCATTCATTTGATTGTTTTCGTGTGGGGGAGTATACCTGCTAGTAGAGCAGAATAGATTAATAAATACAATAACAGGGTATTATTTTGTAATTTAAAAAAGGTGTGATATTTAATCTCAATTAGACTCTAGTTTAGATTTTTTATTAGTTTTAAAAGTCTAATTGATTGTCTAATTGATCGTCTAATTTAGAGTCTGATTTAGGGTCTTATTGGGAGTTATATTGAGGATTTAATTTAGTATCTAAAAGGTACCTGGTGAGGTTTTGATGTGAGTTCTATTTAATAACTAATTTAGATTTTGGCTGGTACCTAATTGCACAGCTTAATCAGGAGGTGAGGTAGATTCTGATCGCAAAGCAGTTGCTTACAAATTGGTATTGGATTATTGTTTTCGATAACATCCGCAAACGGTAAAACACAGGGAAGAACTAATGACAGATCGGATTGCTAGCAAGAAGATTTTGACGTGGGTTAATGAAGATAATGAAGATTTGCGTAAATGGCTAGCATGCCGCTATGACAGTTACAGTAGTTATTTTAAATCTCCAGATGCCACATTAGATAGCTTTATTAGAGATGAAATAAAACGTATAAGTGATAATGAAGATAGTCAAAAAGTTAGTCTTGATAAGCTCTATAAAGCATGGAAAAGCTATGAAAGAGGCTTAAACAATATCTCTAATAAAGTCTGTAAACTTCAGCTCGAGGTGTCTAAATCAGCGCGTGATAAACTAAAGACGTTAAGTGCCGCGGATGAAATATCTCAATCTAAATATATTGAAAAGCTAATAAATTACGCTAGGAAAAACCCTAAGCTGATTTCTAAAGATACAAAAGTACAAGAACCTTACAAACACAAACAGAGAACTTTTGATGATAGCCTTGACTTAAAAGCTATAAGAGAAAACTTATCAACTATTGATGGTAAGATTACTAGATTATTAGATGCTTGGGAGGAGTAGGGCAAGCTGAGCTTTCTTTAGGCCGCCTTGGTTATTTTTAAAAATAAATAACTTTTAGTATACCTATTGGTATTCCTTGTGTTTATTGTTTTCGGTATTTTTATTGATAATCAGTGGGTTGCTGGGCTCTTAAGAATCCCTCCCTCCCGCCATTATTCTATATCAGGACGCCTCATGGCGTCCTTTTTTGTGCCTTCATCAATACGAACTTTTTCAGCCCTTGATATCAAGGTTATTAACAATATAATTATTTTAGTCTGTAAATAGCTCATTAATTCAATTGCTATAAAGTAAAACTAATTATTCAAGTTTAGTCCAATATCTCCCACTACTATAAAATTATTAACACGTTGATTTTATATTTTTCAGTTAGTTTTTATTTACTAAGTAGCTAATTTATAAAGTAAATGCTTATTCAAGAAGTGTGCAGTTTATAATGTATGAATAAAAAGCAGCCAAACGGATAGCGTGTAATAATTATGCTTTGTTGTTATCTTAAATGGATTTCCTAGTAATCTTTTTGATAATAGTTATCATTGCAATTGATTTTTGCGTTGCCATTACTGGTAAGTACCTTTATTATATTGCCCTTAATTTATATTACAATAATATTGATGGGTTGGTTTATGCTTTTTTGTCGTTTTTTAAAAGCTACGTTTATATTCCCTAAGCGGTTCTTTGTTTTTTCTTGTTTAAGTCTTTTGTTATTAAGTGGTTGTGTATCTGTACCGGAACAATCGAAGCCTTGGGCTGATGGCGTTACAGTCGGTAAGCTCGATAATGGTTTAACTTATTATTTGTATGACAGCGAAGAACAAACAGATCCTTTTAATATCCGTTTAATTGTTAATGCTGGCTCCGTTGATGAGGCAACGCCAAGCGGCGTTGCTCATATGGTTGAACATATGGTATTTCGTACCACAAAAGCACACCCAGAATCCCTTCATCAGTATTTTAATACTTTAGGTTGGTCAACGGGCAAGCAGGTTAATGCTGTGACTCGTGAATCATTAACCCAGTTCATGATCCGTACGCGTGTTAATGATGCACTTGATTTATCACAATCTTTGGCGCTAATGGCTGATATTGCCTTTGGTGCGCAATTTAAAGAGCAAGATTGGCAAAAAGAGCAAAGCATTATTTTAGAAGAGTGGCGTCGCGGTGAAAATGTTGCTAAGCGTGTTAGCCGACTTAAAAAAGAGCAGGTTAGACATGGCTCTCGTTATGTGAGCAGGCCGGCTATAGGTACAAGAGAAAGTATTTTAGCAACGACTGCTGCTGATATTGCTCAGTTTTATAAAACGTTTTATGTACCGAGTAATATGTCGTTGGTTATTTCTGGCAATATAGACAAAAAACAAGCTATTGAAGCACTTAATAAATATTTTGCACCGCAAAATAACACGCCTAAGCCGAATAGAGACTACGTTGAGTTACCATTAAAAAAACAATTTCATATTGGTAGTATTCAAGATCCACAAGGAAGCTCTACTGCAACCGTTCTCGGTTTTAGAAGTAAACTTGCTGAGCCGAGTTCTCTTGCCGCTGAAGAAGACCGCTTAGTTCGCTATTTTTTACGTAAAATGATCAGTGATCAAGTTATCCGTGACCGTAAATTTTATGATCAACGTAAAGTCAGTTTACATTTAAAACAACCAACCAATAAGCGAATTATTGCTGCTTTTGTGTCACGTTCAAAAAACCACCACCAAGGTCTCAAGGACATCTGGACAGAGCGCCGTCGTTTATTAAGCTATGGATTGGATGAGCTTGAGTTGCAAGCACATAAAGAAAAAGCCCGAGCGATACTGCAACGCCAACTAGGTAAAGGAGAAGACAGCCGCGATTATAATGGCTGGGAAGATAAAATCACCAATGCTGTGACCAGTAATAAAATACTGCTCAATAGTCGTGATAAAGCACGTTTTCAACTTGATTTACTTAATAAAATTACAATTGAACGTTTAAATATTCGTCTTAAAGAATTGCTAAACGCAGGCGATCAATTTTTGTATTTACAATTTCCCGGTGATGTTAAAAAGTATCAATTATCATTAACACAAGTCAAAGCGATACAAGCTTTAACGCCTAAAGACCTTGCTCCACCTGTCGCTTATACAGCCCCTAAAAAAGCACCGCAACCTGTACTGCCGTCAGTAAATCTGCCAGATATGAGCGAATTTGCTGCAGGTCATATCATTACCAAACAACAAATTGCAGTCAGTGGTGATGCGCCTGAGATCACTGTTTGGCAATTAGATAATAATGATAGAGTTGTTTGGTTAAATAAACCAACCGCAAATAACCAACTTTATATCAATATCACGACAGCAGCAGGCTATGATAATCAACAGCAATCACCTAGCTTAAGTCAGCTTGCAGTGCAATTGTGGCAACAAACACCGCCTAAAGGGTTTACTGAACAACAGTGGCAGCAATTACCTAAGTGGTCTTGGGTGTATAAAGCTGATCAGCTAAGTATTGGTGCCGTTGTTGAAGAACACGAGTTTACTGATTTATTGAAAACTTACCGCTTACACATTGAGCAAGGCCAACTTGACTCACAAGGCTTTGCCGACACTAAGCAGGAACTTATTAAGTTTTACGATAAACAAGCTAAGCCAAATACATCACTGAAAAAGATCATTTCTCAAGCTCGTTTTTCAGCAGATGATTTAGCTGATACTGCCAGTGATAATATTGAGGGCTTAACTAAGGCATCATTAGAGTCGATAGCGAAAGATGTTTTATTGCAACCAGTAACGATATATATTTTAGGAAAACAACCCGCTAACAGTGATGAGCTGTTAACTCATTTATTAGCATCTATTAAGCGAACTCCTGCACTAACATCCAAACCAGTCATACAGCAAAGTGGCATTAAGCAGCTAGAGGTTAATTATTATAATGAACCTAAAAGTAAAGTTATGCGAGAAGGCTTTACTTCGTTTACGTGGACTCCTGAAAACGCTTTTTTAGTGGCAACCTTATCAGAGGTGACACGTCAACAATTAAAACAGCGTTTAAGGTATGAATTATCAGGTATATATAATATTGATTTTTCGATGAAATTAGATCAATTTACGAATCAGGTGCAACTATCGTTATCATTTATTTGTGCACCAAATAGACGTGAAGAGCTAATAGCAGCGACTGATAATGTACTTGCGACTATGCCAGAGATTTTAAAAACACTTGATTTAATTAAGCTAAAGCAAAACCTTGTATATGCCGAAAAGCAACGTTTAAAGCAACCATCTACATGGTTAAAGCGTTTGGAACTGAGTATGCAAAGTTATGATGATGCGCGGTATTTAGCTCATATAAATAGTTTACCTAGTTTAGTAACGAATATGAGTTTGTCATCTATTG
This sequence comes from Pseudoalteromonas sp. SR45-6, assembly GCF_014163545.1. Taxonomy (NCBI): domain Bacteria; kingdom Pseudomonadati; phylum Pseudomonadota; class Gammaproteobacteria; order Alteromonadales; family Pseudoalteromonadaceae; genus Pseudoalteromonas; species Pseudoalteromonas sp. SR45-6. The sequence continues at coordinate 123,440 of NZ_JACJDM010000007.1, read as the reverse complement.
CGGGGCAAATTTTGCCAGTACAAAATCAAGTTACGCTTGTAACAAAACCAATTGAAGAACTAAATAACTCATTTTAAATACATTATAAGGATTCGATATGTTTGCAAAACACTTAGTGGCAGCTTTAATAGCCTGTTCAATGTTTTTTACAGTACACGCGGCGCAAAACCAGTTTGGTGAAACTGTTAATTCAGATGACGTTATCAAAGTATCAACCGTATTAGCAACGCCAGATAGTTATGTTGATAAGCAAATCGTTATCAAAGGAATAGTTACCAATGTGTGTAGCAAAAGAGGCTGTTGGATGACGGTACAATCTGATCAGCGCTTTCAAGAACTTTTTGTAAAAGTTCGTGATGGTGAAATGGTTTTTCCGATGAGCGCACGTGGCAAAGATGCTTTAATAAAAGGAAAGCTCACAAGCCATCCGTTATCTCTTGAGCAAAGTAAAAGTTATTTAGCTGATGAAGCTAAAAAACAAGGCAAAGCGTTTGATCCTGAATCAGTCACGGCGGCGGTTAACTTTTATCAATTAACACCATCAGGGGTAACCATTCTTGACTAGAAAGCAGTCTTTTAGCTGGTTTAAGTTAAACCGTACATTGCACCGAGACATTGGCTATTTTTGTATCGGTTTAACTATTATTTTTGCGGTTTCAGGTATTGCAGTTAATCATATTGACGACTGGAATCCTAACTATGCAGTTGAGCGATCAGAGTATAGTTTGCCTAAGCAACCCTGGTTAGAAATGAATGATGAGGCAATTAATAAAGCCGTAATAAAAGCTGTTGATACCAGTAAAGGTTTTAAAAGTAGTTACTGGAGTTCGGCGCAAGAATACCGAGTATTTTTAAAAGATGGCTCAAACCTGACTTTAAATATACCTACGTCATCATTGGTGTTTGAAGAAATATCACCGCGATATGTATTGCAAGCATTTAATCGTTTGCATTTAAACGAAAGCCATAAAGCATGGGTGATTTTCTCTGATATTTACGCTGTATTATTATTATTTTTAGCGGTGTCGGCGTTATTTATGGTGAAAGGTAAAAATAGTCCGTGGCGCAAAAAATCGATCTACTTGGTCGCAGGAATTACATTACCAGCACTATTTATATTTTTATAAAAAGCAGTGCAGTTATGGTGTTTAAAATAATAAATAAACTGCACAGCAATCTAAAATGACAATTTAAACGCTTAAAAATCGAACTTTTGCAATCACGATGGTGAATACTAATTATTTACATTGGTGTGTCGTTGTTTGTTTTCAATAAGGATTGAGTCAATAAATGAATGTATTATTTAAAAGTTTGCCTATAGCAGCTGCGCTTATAATGGCTGGCTGTGGAGGAGGTAGTGATAGTGGTGAGACTCCCACTTTTGCCAATGAAACACAAACGGTTGTGCTCAAAGAGGATACTGCTTATACCGATCAAGTCGCTGTGACAAATGCCAGTGATGATATTCGCTATATTTTAGGTTCTGCAGCAAACCATGGCGCGGTAAAAATTAATAATAATGGCGAGTATACTTATACGCCCGATGAGAATTATTTTGGTGCAGACAGTATTACCATCACTGCAACAAATGGCTCAAAAAGTAGCCGTGTTGTTATTAACTTTACAGTTGAAAATGTTAATGATATTCCGCAGTTGTTGTCAACGAGCGTTGCCGTTACATCATCGACAACCACTGAAGGTCAGATTGAATTTTACGATCCAGATGGCGACTCAGTGACAGTCAAAGTGCTAAAGGCGCCAGAAGAAGGAACGCTAGTACTGAATGAAAATACGGGCGAGTTTATTTATACCGCACCGACACTCAACAGTATTTCTGGTAGTTTTACCATCAGTTATACAGATGGCCGTATTGAAACGCCATTGACTGCTGTTATTAATCTTATTCCTTCGTATGTTACTAACCAAGACAAGCATAATTATTATTATAGTTCTTCTAAGTCACACCTTAAGCAAGCTCAGGTAATTGCAAACACCATCAATGATGATCTAATACTTAATGACATTCGAGAGGCATTATCAATTAGTTATACTGTTGCGGGGTTTGAAGAAACAGGCCAAGAGTTTATTGATAAAATGTCCGATGAGTTTGTTCGTTCACAAGCTTATAAAGCGTTAGCTGATAAGTATATTGAATTGGGCTTAATGGATAAAGCATACCCTTATTTAATGGCAAGCTTTAGCTTAGCCAATAGTTCGCTTGCAAACAAGGGGGTTGCCAATATTACCAGTAAAGATACATCGTTTTTTTATACGTTGACGAAAGGCTTTATCAATGCGAATTATGTGAGTGAAGCAGTTACTGTACTCAATAAATTGAAAGAGTATGCACTTGTAGTGCGTGAAGATACATATACAAGTTCTTATGGTTATTATCTTAACGGTGCGTATTCAGCAACTAGCCAGTTGTTAGATAACTACTTGGCTAAACCGACATCTGAAAACCGCGAACAAGCCTCCTTGATACTGGATAATTACATTGAGTTAATTGAGTTGACCCCGCCTTACATTCAAAAAAGGGGTGTTTATAAAGATGAAAAGCAAAATCAATTTAATGCATTACATATTGCTCGAGCGACTCAGCTTGCCTACCAATTAGGAAAAATAGACTTAGCTAAACAACTTTTAAATAAAGGGCTTAGTTACTATGGAATTGTTGGCCTCGATAACGCTTATCCTTATACAGCCTCGCCTTATTCAGAAGCAACGGTCGGCAGTTATACTTACCCTTTAACTTCTTTATCGGGTTTAATTGTGGCGCTGTACGGTGAACAAGAGACGAACCCTGTTTACGCTAAACTCACTAAATCAACAGATACTGATAATGCCAAAGCGGCTGAATTAAAATATATTGTTTTAACAAAACTATTGAATGGTTTTAGTGTTGATGATGCTTTTGCACCGCTCGATAAACTCTATCAAGATAACGCAGACACAAGAGATTATGTAAGCTTAATTTTAGACGCTGATACTGGTTTGATGACACTACTGAATAATTTGGGTGAAACTCAGCTGGCGCTTAAATTAGTAGATAAAGCTAACACTTTAATCAGTAATGATGAGTATATTCTTCAGCAACTTACTAGTTATATTAGTGGTTATAAAGGCTGTACACTCATAACTAAGCATGTTGCTAATTTAGGTGGTGATGTAGCAGCACAGATCCAGTTTTGTAGTGATTTGGTATTCAATAAGCTTCTTTCAGAAACTAAAAATACACAGTCTCATATCTCAGCGCTCAATGATTTATTAAAAACCCACATATTCGCCAACGATAAAACAGATACCAGTAGAGTAACAAATTCATTAAATGCAGAAATTGCTCGTTTATTTGAGGGTGAAAATACTGAAATAAAAGATCAATTTAAATTTCTATATGAGTACTTAGGCTCTTACATCCAATTAGGCGAGTTAGCACCAGCACAAGAGCAAATCAAACGCTCTTTAGCGATATATAAACAACATGCAGATACCTTAACGGCAAGCGACCGAATGGTTATCTTAAAATCTATTAATACTTACCTTATTAATAACCAGATAGATAGCTCTTTGAGCTTTGTTGCACAGCTGTCGATTAGTGTCGCTAATATTCCTGACTATCAAGCACAGCGAGCACACGTTATTGAAGTAGCTACTGAAATCGTTAACTCTATTGTTGATACAACACTGCAATCTTCAGATAAAGAAATACAGGATGCAGGAGAAGAAATGGTTTTTGCTTTAACTATGTTAAACGCATATGACAAAGCATTACAAGTGGTTAACTCATCTGCTTTTGCAGAAGCTGATCGCATGGAATTAAATGCACAAAGAGCACTGTTGATCGCCCAAAAAGATGATTTTTTAGGGAGCCAAGTGGCAAGTGTCGATACCGATTATGATGGTAGACCTAACTTTTTCTTACCAGGGGTTTCGCAAAGTGAAATTGATGAGTCTGGTTTGGTGGCTGATGACGACGCAGATAGCGATGGTATACCAGACAATCAAGACATAACACCCATTGGGAATTAATAGGATGAAACAAATGCAACACATGCAAACACCGTGTCTATTGACGTGTTTACTCTTTGTTACTGCATTACCCAATGCTTATGGGAATGAAGTAAAAGAGCAGAGTAATCAAACAGAAAAACAGCACTGCGAAACAAAAGATTGTGCAAACCTTGAGCACATTCAGGTTAATGGCCAGTTTATTGGTATTGAAGTGCCCGAAGTGATTGGCCGCGCATATTTAAATAGAGATTTTATTAATGCGACTCCTAAAGGAAACGGCGATATTAATGAACTAATTTCTCTTTTGCCTGGTGTGCAATTAAGTGATGAAGCGATGAGTATTGATAGTCTTGCGGAAATTACCGCACCTGAGATCTCAATTTCAGGTGCTCAGCCGTGGCAAACAGGGTTTAGTTTAGATGGCATGAACTACAATAATCGTGTTGATCCTGCAACCAGCTCACGGCTTACGGCCAGTGCAAATGATGTATCTGGTGGTGTGCAAACGATGAATGTAAACAGCGATATTGTTGATTCAATAACGGTGTACGATCACAACATTCCCGCCGAGTATGGGGATTTTTCCGGTGGCATTGTTGATGTAAAAACAAAGTCCCCCTTTTTAACTGGCGACTCGGGCAGTATTGCGTATCGTACAAATCAAAGTGACTGGGGGCAATACCACGTTATCCAAGGTGATGAGGAAAGAGTTAGCGAGACGGCGGATGCGTTAGAGCCACCCAGTTATACAAAAGAAAACCTAGATTTATCATTACAAAAACGCTTTAACAAACACCACGGTGTTTTATTCAGCGTTAATTATATGCAAAGTGAAATATCGGATTTGTCATTACAAACTATGCAAACGCAAAAACGTACAAATATAAATTCGTTAATTAAATACAGCTATCGTGATGGCTGGATAGATAAGCTTGATTTAACGGCGATGTATTCACCGTATCAAAGTGATGCTTATTTAAAAGATGTTGCTGCAAGTGATTATAAACTTGAAGGTGGCAATATGGGACTTATTGCAAATTTTGCTAATGACACTAAGTTTGGATATTGGGATACAAAAATTAACTACAGTCGATCAGACAGTAGCCGAGAAGGGCCCGAGCATTACTTTAGTTGGCTACAAATTAAAGGAAAAGAGTGGGGACAGTTAGCCGATCAGGGAGATGATATTCGGTTATCGCAAGAGGGCGGTTATGGTAATTTGGACACAGTGCAAGATACTATCAATATTAAATCATCGTTAGATGTCCCTCGTTTTGAATGGTTAAGTATGGAGCATGATATTAAGCTCGGAGGTGAATACACTTCGCAGTCAGTAAAACGCGATCGTGATCAAGACAGCTATAATTACAATGCCCCTCAATATATTTTTAATCCTAACAATCCACTGGATTGTAACGGCTACACACTTGATTGTGTACAAGAGCAGTACCGCGTTGACTTAACCACCTTAGCTGAGCAATTTGGGGGGACATTTAATTTTAATGATCCCGAGCAATCATTAGCATATGCTGAGAACACTCTCGTTGCAGCGCAATATTTTTCATCACGTCAGGTAACGCCGCAAGAACATATTGATGTGTCGTTATCTCGTCAATCTCTGTTTATCACCGATAGTTTAAAGTGGTGGCGGTTATCGCTAAATCTAGGTTTGCGTTATGATTATGATGACTTTTTAAAAAATCACAATATAGCTCCACGCTTATCAGTGGGTTACGATATTTTTGATGATGGCAACACATTGCTCACGGCGGGTGCAAACCGTTATTATGATGCTAGTTTGATGAGTTATAAAATTCGTGAACAGCAACGTTTTTCTTATCGGGAATATCGTCCTATTCGTGATTCACGTTTGCAAGGCTGGCAGCCATCGGCTTATACCGGTGAGTTTAAATACCAGTTTGATGAGCTTGATACACCCTATGATGATGAAATTGCTTTAGGCCTTAAACACGCAACACAAAGCTTTGGTAATTTTTCGATTAAGTATGTAAGGCGACTTAAAAAACAACAGTTTTCACGTGTTAGATCAGATGAAGTCAGTGAAGATGGTTATAAATACATCCGAATGACCAATAATGGCACAGGCTCAAGTAAACGTTACTCAATAGCCTGGGATGCGCGCTTTGCTGGGCACTCGTTATGGGCGAATGTTAGCTATAGTGAAAATAAAGCGTCGAACCTTAGTTACGATGCCGATGCAGATAATACTCCGCTTGAAGAATTAGTTTATTATCAAGAGGGGGACGAAGGACGAGCGGTAAGTTTAAGTCAGCTACAAATGTTGAAAACAAACTTTGCCAGCCCCGTGATTGCAAATATAGGTTGGAATGTCGATTGGCTAGATAGCTTAAGTACAGGTTTAAGCGCGACCTACAAAGGTGCTTATGATAATGCAGTAAAAACAACTAGGCTCGAATCATATGGTTTAACGCAAGAGTGCAGTACCTGCGCTATTGAAACTGTTTATCTATCCGTGTATGAAAAGCGTGAGATTGAAGCACGTATTATGGTTGGCTTAAATTTACGCTTTAATTATGAGTTTGTTAAAGGTCAAAATGTTGAGTTAAGAGCCGATATTACTAATTTATTTAATGCACGTACCAACACAGTGACCGAAGGGTTCTCAGGCGTTGAGCCTGGTCGAATGTATTGGTTAGGCGCAAGCTATAATTTTTAATAAGTCTATTTTCTGCTAAATACAGTTGTATAAAAGGACGTCAGAAGACGTCCTTTTTTGGTTTATACATATGTATAAACCCTTGATGAGTAATAAATAAGTACGGGAGCAGTGGTTAATTGCAACCGAAATTGTTATGTTATAGGTAACATTTAAAATAAATTATCTGTAATGAAAAAAAGTAAACGTTCCTCTTTGCAGGATATAGCCGATGCTGTAGGTATGACTAAAATGACGGTAAGTCGTTATTTAAAAAGTCCTACAAAAGTATCTGAGGCTACGCGCAGTAAAATCAGTGCAGCGATTGATTTACTTGGTTATATACCTAATAAAGCCCCCGATTTATTGTCAAATGCGAAAAGCTTTTCTATCGGCGTGCTGGTTCCATCATTGACTAATCAAGTGTTTGCGCAAGTGATCCGAGGAATTGAAGAAATAACTGAACCGGCAGGTTATCAAACCATGCTGGCGCATTATGGTTATAGCCCAGAGATTGAAGAGAAAAGGGTGGAGTATTTATTGTCTTATCATGTCGATGGATTAATTTTATCTGAGACAATTCACACTGAACGAACACGGCAAATGATAAAAATGGCAGGTATTCCAGTTGTTGAAATAATGGATATTAACCATCCACCCATTCAGTATTCAATTGGCTTTGATAATATTAAAGCGGCCTTTGATATGACCAGCGCTCTTATAGATAAAGGCTATAAACATATTGTTTATTTAGGTGCCAGGCTCGATATGCGAACCAAACTGAAACTGCAAGGTTATACCGCTGCGATGACTAAAAGGGGATTGATGCCACAAAGTATCATGACAGATAAACCATCGTCGTATAGTTTAGGCGCCAAGCTTATAGTGCAAACACTCAAGGATTACCCTGATACAGACTGTGTTTTTTGTACCAATGATGACTTGGCGATTGGTGCGATTTTCGAGTGTCAAAAAAATAATATAGCAGTACCAGAGCAAATGGCTATTGTTGGCTTTCATGGTCATGATGTTGGTCAATCTATGGTTCCGCAGCTTGCCAGTGTAATAACGCCACGTCAACGGATTGGCAATCTTGCTGGCGAAACGTTATTGAGCGCTATTGATAACAAACAGGGTGTAACAGATGACGAACGGGTTGTTGATGTGGGTTATAAAATTCATTTAGGTGAAAGTGCTTAGTATAAAAAATGCTCAAGCGAATATAGCTTGAGCATTTAGTCGCTATAGAAACAGCGAGATCAATATTGCGACTATCGCGCCACATGTACCAATAATTGTTTCCATCACGGTCCACGTTTTAAGAGTTTGCATTTCAGTTAGACCAAGATAGCGACTTGCCAGCCAAAACCCCGAGTCATTCACATGAGAAAGCACGATAGAGCCACCACCTATCGCAATCGTAATTGCAGCAAGTTGCGCACCACTGAGCCCAAGAGGCGCTAACATTGGGGTAATTAAGCCACATGCTGTTAGCATAGCAACGGTTGCAGAACCTTGAATTACTCTAACTGCTGCGGATAAAACAAACGCTAAAATAACAATGGGTAAACCTGAACCTGCAAGATAATTACCCAATGCATCACCGACACCAGAATCAATTAATACTTGTTTGAACACGCCACCTGCACCAGTGACAAGAATAATCACGCCAGCGGGTTGCAGCGCACTACCACAGATCGCCATTATTCGGATATTAGGCACACCTCGTCTGGCACCAAGAAGATAAAAAGCCATTAAGCAAGCGGTTAAAATGGCAGTAAAAGGATGACCAATAAATGCAAGCCAATGTGCGATGCTCGAGTCGTTTTGCACAAACCGGCCACCTAAGGTGTTTAAGCTGATCATAAACAAAGGTAGGGCAATTAAACCAAGGGCAAGAGCGAAGCTAGGAATGCCTTTACCTTCTCTTATTTCGCTCTCTGTTTGAGCATGAGCGGGCAGTTCAACATCAATAGATTTTGAGATAAACGCTCCCCAGATAGGGCCGCCAAGTAGCATCGCGGGAATACCTGCAAGTAAGCCAAACAAAATCATATAGCCATAGTCAGCCCCTAATTCAGAAGCCACTAAAATAGGGCCCGGCGCGGGAATTAAAAATGCTTGGCAAGATGCTATTCCTGCTAGTAAACCAATGCCAATTTTAATTACACTGCCGCCGCCTTTTCTGACCACCGCAAAAACAATCCCAATTAAAAGCACCACAGCAACATCAAAAAATAATGGTAAAGCACAAATGAAACCAGTAAAAGTCAGTGCCCAATTGGCATTTTTATCACCAAACCTGTGTAAAAGAGTATGTGCAATGCGATCCAGTGCACCCGTTTCTTCCATAACCTTGCCAAACATAGCACCTAAGGCAACCACTACAGCTACAAAGCCGAGTGTCCCAGCCATGCCTTTTTCAATTGTTTTTGTGATCATTTCAGGGCTCATGCCTGAGCACAATCCTGCGATCATCGAGACTAATATCAAAGATACAACGGCATGAAGCCTTACTTTCATTACGAGAAAAAGTAATAAAAAGATAGAGCCTACTGCAGTTAAAATTAAAGATAAATCTGACATATACTTCCTACTAATACGATCTTAATCATTTTTCGGTTAATTTTGTTTAACTTCACATAACCAATTGTTACGGGTAACATACTACCTGTAACTTAAAATAATAAATACATTGAACAGCAATGAATTTAAAATTAAATAGAGGTTAATCAAGTGAGCCAAACAAAAACTGGGCGTATATTTATTATTATGGGCGTATCAAGCACTGGTAAATCAAGTGTTGGTTCTGCATTAGCAAAAAAAATGAATGTTAAGTTTATTGATGGTGATGACCTGCATCCAAAAGCAAATATATTAAAAATGTCTGCTGGGGAGCCACTTAATGATAATGATAGAACGCCGTGGTTAGAAAGAATTCGTGATGCTGCTTTTAGTATTGAAAAGAAAAATGAAGTCGCAGTGATAGTATGCTCTGCCTTGAAGCAAAAATACCGTCAGCAAATATGTGATGGCAATGTGGGAATTACGTTTTTACACCTTCATGGTGAGTTTGAACTAGTGAAAAAAAGAATGCAGGATAGAACAGGCCACTTTATGCCAGTTGAATTGTTAAAAAGCCAATTTGATACGCTTGAAATGCCGGATGAAAACAATGTTATTACTATCGATATAGACCAACCATTTGCAGACGTAGTTGAAAGTTGTTTTAAAGCGACCTTGAAATAAACTGTAAAGTGCTTCTTTCAGAGGATGTGTGAGTAATAAAAGTCGCAGGAAACCAAGTAACCTGCGACTGATACATATTCAATTAGTAACGCTTTTTAGGTGCTTTTAGTTGTGAATCAAATTCATCAGGAAATAAAATTGTGCCGTCGTCTTCTTCGGTTGGAAAAACGGCGATAAGTAAGTCATCTTGTTCAAGACCGGGTGTCCATCGGGTTGTCCAATCTTTCAATGGAATTGCTTTAGCTGTGCAATTTTCCCACTCACCGGTAGCCCATGCCTCGGCATAAATACGTTCAGGCCATACCGGTACACAATCATCATCTTCGTTGGCGAGCATAACACAGCCATCGTCGTCATTTAATATCCACACTTGTTTGAACTCTTGGACGGTCTCAAACATAAAAGCCAATCTTTTTTTGGCTCCTAAATTTAAGATTGTCTCGAATTTTTCAGATGCGGTTGCAGTTGCATTACTCATTAATAGACTCTCTCTAGAATGGCTTAGGTATAGTATATTGACTAATATGACAAAATGTCGATTAGTTAAAAATTAATTACACATTGCGTGGTATAAATCGTCAGCGAGTTGGCTTAGATCTTGTTCGCAGCGGTTAGTCAGTGCATAGGTTCGCAAGCCGTAAAGGCCCATTGCTAAAAAACGAGCTAGATGCTCAGCTGTGCGTGTGTTTGGTATTTCACCTTCTTTTATCGCGCGCTCAAATTGTTCGGCGAGGGCGTTTTCGTAGGCGTTTAAATTTGTCATCAGTACGTGGCTGATCTGTGAATCTTGCCCTTCAACTTCACTAATACTTTTAGTCAGTAAACATACTTTCATCGCATCACCACTGATGCACTCGTTGACTATTGAGTCTAAGTATTGGCGTAGGCTTGGTAAAACGGGTTTATGTTGACAAAAAAGTGCCGTAAATTGCTGATTTCGATCAGCCTGATATTGCTCAATAGCCGCTAAAAAAATACCTTTTTTATTGCCAAACGCAGCATATAAAGATCCCGGATGAAGTGCTGTAACTTGCGTTAATTTTTGCATACTCGTTTTAGCATAACCGTGTTGCATAAAAGCCAGCATCGCTTGGCGAAGTACAAATTCACGGTCAAATTCGGCTATTCTCATAGGGCGCTCTGTTGCATTCTATTTGACTTATAAGGTGTATGTGGGGTTAGTTTACTTAATCTTGAACAAATATTCAAAAATAGACTTGAATGTTTTATTGTTCGCCCTTATCTTGAATGTACACTCAAGATAAGGATTGATAAGAATGACCACTGATCTACTGCAACCGTTTAAGCTTAATGACACGATTGAATTACAAAACCGTATACTTATGGCACCGCTAACGCGTTGTATGGCTGACGATAACTTAGTGCCAACCCAAGCGATGGTTGATTACTACGCACGCCGTGCTGAAGCCGGTTTAATAATTAGTGAAGCCACGATTATTCGCCCTGATGCGCAAGGTTACCCGAATACGCCAGGTTTATTTACCAGCGCACAAATTCAAGGCTGGAAAAAAGTAACCGATGCTGTGCATGAGCAGGGCGGTAAAATGTTTGCACAACTTTGGCATGTTGGTCGGGTTGCACATCCACACTTTTTTGATGGCGACGTTTTAGCCCCATCTGCGATTGGTGTTGAAGGCTCTGTACCACGTATGCGTGAGCTTACTTATATTACCCCAAAAGCAGCAACCACTGCCGATATTAAGTCATTAATTGCAGATTATGCAAAGGCTGCAGAGAATGCGCTTGAAGCTGGGTTTGATGGCGTTGAGATCCATGGTGCGAATGGTTACTTAATCGATCAGTTTTTACATTATGCAGCCAATGAGCGTGATGATGAATACGGGCAAACTCCAGAGAATATGTCGCGTTTTGCACTTGAAGTTGTTGATGCGGTAATTAACGTCATCGGCGCAGATAAAACTGGGCTACGTTTATCTCCTGGCGCTTACTTTAATATGAGCGAAGATAGCCGCGATAAAGCGGTATTTGATTACCTCTTAAACGAGTTGAATAGCCGAGCACTCGCTTACTTACATGGCGGTATTTTTGACGATAGCATGCGCTTTGCAAGCCTTGCAGATAAAACGACGTCAGAATATTTACGTGCGGCTTATTCAGGTACTTTAGTGGGTGTTGGTAGCTATGATTTTGACACGGCTAAAGCTGCTATTAACGCCAATAAGTTTGATTTAATTGCTATTGGTCGCCCGTTTATTGCAAACCCAGATTACATCAGTAAAATCAAAAATGCTGAAGAAGTGGTTCCGTATAGTGATGAAATGTTGGCTGAACTAATTTAAACGTAATTTATTTTAGTCACTAAACCACCTACGCCCGTAGGTGGTTGCATTAACGCCATGCATGTTGATTGCAAACTCGTTTTAGGTATTTATTTGCGATTAGCAATATTGCCTTTTAATCGTTACTAATACTGTGAAAAATACTCTTTCGTATTGATTTAACTCCCTCTCTATTTCCTACAAATATTACCGCGATAGACTGTTATTTAAATTATAATATCTTTATATGTTAATTGGTTAAGCTGCATTGTTGCCATAAATAATCAATATATTTGTCACTGTTACGTCAATTTTTTCGAGCTTTTTTGTCATATATTCCCTCCATACTTTGCCCGTATACAAAACAATAATTGCAAATGGGACAACAATGCGTACTTTTACTAAAAGATCGACTTTAAGCTTAGCAATCGCTTTAGCGTTTTCAACTAATAGCTTTGCAAATACCAACGAAATAGAAGAAGTCACGGTCGTGGCAAAACCAACGAGCTATGCAAATAGTGTGATTGAGCAATCAATGATTGAACAGCAGAGTTCGGTATCAAGTGTATTATCGGTGATGGATAACCTACCGGGAATTAGTATTAACGAAGGTGATGCATTTGGTGGTGATGATTGGTCTACCACTATTACGATGCGCGGCTTTAGTATCGATGGTAACCAGCAGCAGTTAGGTATGACGGTTGATGGTATTCCAAACGGCGGCTCTAATTATGGCGGTGGTGCAAAAGCTAATCGCTATCTAGACAGCGAAAACTTAGCCACGGTTGAAGTGGGCCAAGGTACCTCAGATATCGCCTCAGCATCACTTGAAGCACTCGGTGGTACGTTTAATTTTGTTAGTAAAGATCCTAGCCTTGAGCGAGGAACTACATTTGCTTACACCAATGGTGACCATGATGCGACCCGTTATTATTTTAAGCATGAAACTGGCACTCTCTTTGATAACACGCAAGCTTATGTGAGTTATTCACAAACCAATACTAGCCGCTGGATAGGTGATGGCAGTAATGGCGGTAAAGATAATCAACATGCTGAGGCTAAATTTGTATCTAATTTTAATGCGCTGACTGTAACAGGGCGTTTATCGTATGATGATGTAAGTGAGACCAACTATAACAGTGTGAGCTTGCAGCAATTTGCGCAAACACCAGATTGGGATCAACTAACTTGGAATTGGACTGGCGTGCCACACTTTGACCAAATGTTTGCAGAAGGTTGGGGTACATTGCGTGAAAATGCGTTAGGTTACGTAAAGTTTGAATACGCAATCTCACCTTCGTCATTATTAACAATCAGCCCTTATTACCATAAAAACTCAGGGCGTGGTGATTGGATCCCACCTTATTTAACATCACCTGTCGATAAAGACGGTAATCCAACAACCGAAGGCGGCACAAATGCTGGCTCATATGGTTTTGCAGATAGCCAAGGTAAGCCATTAACGCCTAATGCAAATTGTACGGATACACTCAGTTGGCCATGGGATTCAGGCACAGGGTTGAATCCGGCGTGTTACCCAGATTCCGCAATACCGGTAATGTCATATCGCCATACACACTATGACAAGGACCGTTTAGGTTTAACCGCCGATTATAAATTAACCTTAGGGATGCACGATATTGAAGCAGGTATTTGGCTTGAGCAAACTGATCGTGACGAATCTCGTGATTGGCATAAAGTTATTGACGCTCGCGTGTATCATCACTTTGATAGCACCCCATACTGGACGCAATATAAAAATACTTTTGAAACAGATACCTTTAAGTGGTACGTACAAGATTCTATCAGCCTAGGCGATTTTACAGTTAATCTTGGCGCTAAACAGTATTTAGTTGAATTACAAAAATACGATCATTTTGCAGATCTACGCTCTGATAAAATAAACAGTGATTCAGATGTGTTATTTAGTGCAGGTGCTTTGTACCAGCTAACTAGCAGTACTGAGTTATTTGCCAGTTTTAGTGAAAATTTCTCAGCAATTAAAGATGGAGTGCTGGAGCGTGATAGTTCTACACTCACAGAAATTGAACCAGAAACAGCTGAAAATATCGACTTTGGTGTACGTTATAAAGCAGACCGCTTGAGCCTAACTGCGACCGCTTATTCTATTGCCTTTGATAACCGTATTACTTTTATCGCACCTGGCAGTGATACCGGCGGGATTGATTATACGATAGGTACAAATGGCTCTTACATCAATGTAGGTGGTATTGACTCGCAAGGTATTGAACTATCAGCAAGTTATATGCTTACAAATGAATGGAATATTTATACTTCATACACTAATAACAGCTCTGAATACGCATCGCACGATCCAAGTGCCTACGATGCCGATGGTGTTATCCTCAAAGATGAAGACGGAAAAGCGCTACCGCCAAGCTTTAAAAAAGGCGATGACGTTATCGATTCACCAAGCGATATGTTTGTGCTTTCGACCGATTATTACAGTGGCGACTTCCGCTTTGGTATATCCGCTAAATATACCGGTGAACGCTTAGGTGCATTTTTAGATGAGCAAACTCGTACACGTAATAAAGTTGATGGTTATACCGTGCTTGATATCAATGCCGGTTATGCTGCAGACGTCAATGCCGGCCCATTTAAATCAATCGATATTGCTTTTGCTGTCACTAACGTAACAGATAAACAGTATTTAGCGGGTGGGACAGGTAATGGCAGCACTTATTTTATTGGTGCACCACGAACTGCAGCACTTACATTTACTGCTAATTTTTAAGCCCTAATTATAAAAATAATAACCAAAACCCATCCTTGTTGATGGGTTTTTATTGATAGGAATACTATGAAAGCAATAGCTAAACTGGCCGTAATAGGCTGTACATTAATGGTAAGTCATATTGTCAAAGCCAGTGATAATGTCGTGCTTGTGACGCTTGATGGAGTGCGTTGGCAAGAGGTATTTAACGGCGCCGATCAAAAATTGTTAGCAAATCCCGATTTTGTTAAACAGCCTGAGCAATTGAAACAACAGTTTTGGCGCGATGACAAACACGCCCGACAAGCTCAGTTAATGCCATTTATTAGCAATACGATTGCTCAACACGGTGTGTTAATTGGCGATAGAGAGAATGGTTCAACAATGTCGGTGAGTAACCCGTGGTATTTTTCATACCCAGGCTACAGTGAGATCTTAACTGGCAGTGTTGATGAGGCAATTAACAGTAATGATAAAACGCCAAATCCAAATAAAACTATTTTAGAGCGATTAGAGCAACGCGCTGACTATAAAAATAAAACCGCCTTATTTGGTAGTTGGGATGTATTTCCGTTTATTGTTAATACCAAACGCAGCGACGTATATGTAAATGCGGGTTTTATGCCAATTGAGGCAGACTTATTTGCCGATGCGCCACTATTAAATGCTTTACAACAGGAGATCCCAAGTCCTTGGCATAATGTGCGTTTAGACAGTTTTACATATCGTTTTGCCAAAGCTTATATGCTGGCAAAAAAGCCTAAGTTATTAGTGATCAGCTTAGGTGAAACCGATGATTTTGCCCATGATGGTCATTACGATCACTATTTGCAGTCGGCTAAACAAAGTGACGCTTTTATCAAAGATTTATGGCAAACCATTCAGACTACACCTGGCTATAAAAATAACACAACGCTTATTATCACCACGGATCATGGCCGTGGCAGTAACGCTAATGATTGGCAGCATCATAGTTCAAAACAAGCAATGGCAAAATCGGAGCAAGGTCGTAAAGCTTTTCCTGAGGGAATTATTGGCTCTGAGCATATTTGGTTAGCTGCAATTGGCCCAGATATTAAACCGCAAGGTTTATTAAAAACAACAACAGAGCTCAAACAAGCACAAGTTGCGGCAACGATTTTAACCGTACTTGGCGAAAACCCTAAGCAGCTTAATCCCGCTATGGCGGATGCAATTAATGAGATTTTAAAATGAAGCATTTAATTAAAGCGGCCGCATTGGTAAGCATTGTTGCGAGTTTTTCAGTATTAAGTACACCGCAAAAACTAACGCCACAAAAAATACTGTTTGGCTCATGTGGGCATCAAGATAAAGATATTCCGATTTTTGACGCGATCAATAAAGAGCAGGCAGATTTGTTTATCTTTTTGGGTGATAACATCTACGGCGACACCAACGATATGCGCGTACTTGCCGATAAATATCAGCGCTTAGGCGCTAAGCCCGGCTTTAAAACGTTAAAAGCACAGACTCCCCTTATTGCCATGTGGGATGATCATGATTTTGGCCAAAATGATGCAGGTAAAGAGTACCCACATAAAGAACAGTCTCGGGAAATTATGCTCGACTTTTGGCAAGAGCCACCGGGTTCAGTGCGTCGCACACGTGCCGATGGGATTTATACCTCGTATATGTATGGTGAAGGTGAGCACACGATACAAGTGATCATGCCTGATCTGCGTTGGAACCGCGATGCACTTAACCACGTTAGTGAAACACAATACAAGACTGAGCGTAAAGCGAATAATCAAGGGCCTTATAGCCCAAGTGAAGTAAAAGGCGCATCGATGTTAGGTGAGGCGCAGTGGCAATGGCTTGAACAAGAGCTTAAAAAGCCTGCTGCAATTAAACTGATTGCTTCGAGCTTACAGTTACTGCCTGACTTTACCGGCTGGGAGTCATGGGCTAATTTTCCGGAGGATAGAAACCGTTTATTTGCGTTAATTAAAAAACACAAAGTAAACGGCGTGGTAATTATCAGTGGTGACACACATTGGGGTGAGATATCAAGGTATGAACAAAACCTTGATTATCCACTGATTGAAATGACCAGCTCAGGCCTTACTGAAAAATGGAAAAACGTTAGTCCTAATAAACACCGCGTGGGGAAGTTCACACATGACGTTAATTACGGTGATTTAAGCATTGATTGGCAACAAACAGATCCAGCTATTTCACTCCAGCTAAAAGGCATTGATGGCGATGTGATCATGCAAAGCCAATTTAGCTTATCAAGTATTAGCCCATATAAATAATGACTCCCTCAGAAAATAAAACGCACAGTAGCTATACTGTGCGTATAAAAAGTGAGTTAATTATTGTGCTAACTCGCTGATTTATTAATGCCAATTAGCGACAATGGCTACCCCTATAATTGAAAATATCTTACACTGTTTTTATCTCAAGCAAGAACAGTGTCGCTATGCTCAATATTATTCAATCTAACCGTATGGAAGCCCTGCAAGCGCAGTTTCATCAGCTTTTAAAAGTAAACCCATTAAGCAGCCCGTTTGATAAAGAAGTGGTGTTGGTGCAATCTCCGGGTATGTCGCAGTGGCTGAAAATTGGTTTAAGTGAAAGTTTGGGGGTGGCAGCACAGGTAGATTTTCCACTGCCGTCGAGTTTCATTTGGCAGTTATACCAGCAGCTATTACCGAATGTACCCAAAGAGTCGGCGTTTAATAAACCTAATCTTGCTTGGAAGTTATTTGCTATTTTACCAAACTGCATTGATGAACCGTTATATTTACCCCTTAAAACCTACCTAGCAGGTGATACTGACGGTCAAAAAACCTTTGCTTTATGTGAAAAAATAGCCGATGTATATGACCAATATTTAATGTACCGTCCGCACTGGATAGCCACATGGGACAGCGGCACTGATAAATTAGATGATGTAGATATTAGTATCGCGCCGTGGCAGCCTGATCTGTGGCGAAAAATAGTAGCGCATAGTCAAGTGCTTGGGCAAAGTCAGTTTCATCGCGCCAATATGCAAGGGCAGTTATTAGCCGCGCTTGATAAAATGGACAGTAGCTTATTACCAAAGCGGATCAGTTTATTTGGTATTTCAGCCATTGCCAGTTCGCAACTTGATGTGTTTGATGCATTAAGTAAAAAAACTGAGGTGTTTTTATTCTTTTTTAATCCCAGCGAACATTATTGGGGGGATTTAATTGATGAAAAAACTGCAGCTAAAATAACGGCTAAATACGCCAAAATGCCATTGCTGGAAGCGCAGCAAAAAAAGCAAAGTGAGCCAGAGCAAGACTACTATTTTATTGGTAATCCGTTGTTATCATCGTGGGGTAAATTAGGCCGTGATTACTTTGAACAACTGGTACAGCGTGACGCAAGCTGGATTGATGGCTTTATTGATGTGTTTGACGACAGTTTACTTGGTCAAATTCAAAGCGAAATTTACCAGTTAGCGTTTAAAGGTGAATCCCTTACTGACAATAAAGAATGGTTTATAAACGATGAAGGTAAGCTTGCAATAAGCGCTACCGATACCAGCATTGCTCTAAGTGATTGCCATACTCCACTTAGAGAAGTTGAGCGTTTGCACGATTACTTACTTAATTTATTTAATCAAAACCCCGCACTCACCCCAAAAGATATTATAGTAATGATGCCGGATGTTGGCACTTATAGCCCTTACATCGAAGCGGTATTTGGTGGTGCGCAGGGTAACCGTTTTATTCCCTATGCGTTAGCCGATCTAGCCATTGAGCAAGAAAAACCGGTACTGAGTTCGTTTGCAAGCTTAGCTGATCTGCCGTTTTCGCGCTTTGGTGTGTCAGATATCCTTGATTTACTGCAAGTGACGCAAATAGCTGAAAAGTTTAGTGTTGAAGCGCACGAATATGAGCAAATTCAATATTGGCTTGAGCGTGTTGGCGTCAAGTGGGGAATAAACGCCGAGCATAAGCATAGCTTTGATTTACCCGCGATAGAATTAAATACCTGGCAACATGGCTTAAACCGCTTATTGTTAGGTATTGCCCAACGTGATGAACAATGCCCGTTTAATGGCATATATAGCGCTGATGAAGTGGAAGGGATGGCACTTGATACACTCAATAAATTAGTGCATTTTATTGATGTATTGCAACACTTTAAACACAGGCTCACCCCAGACGACACGCTAACTAATAAAACCCTTATCCTGAGTGAACTATTAACGGCTATTTACGAGAGCGAAAGCGACGATAGCTGGGATTTACTGGTACTGCAAAAGGTGCTCGAAGAGCTGCAAAAGCACCATGATAATGGCGATTACACGCAAGTAGTGTCACAGCGTATTGTGAGTTATTTAATTAAACAAGGCATTCAAGAAAAAGGTGTAGGGCAACGCTTTTTAGTCGGCCAAGTGAACTTTTGTACGCTAATGCCAATGCGTGCTGTGCCATTTAAAGTGGTGTGTATGTTAGGGCTTAACGATGCCGATTACCCACGAACTGTGCAGCCGATTGGTTTTGATTTAGTGCCTTATTCGAAAAAGCAAAAAGGTGACCGATCGCGCAAATTAGATGACCGTTACTTATTTTTAGAAGCGCTGCTCAGTGCCCGTGATAACTTATACATGAGCTATATTGGCCGTTCATGTTTTGATAATCAACCGCGTATGCCATCAACCTTAGTGAGTGAATTACTAGAATACATTGGCCGCAGTTTCAAATTTGCTGAGCCAAGTGAGCAAACCTTGCCTGAGTGTTTGATCAATAAACAGCATTTACAGCCTTTTAATAGCCTAAATTATCAGGCAGATACCACTAATACGCTGCAATCCAATCACAGTTATAATCCAATTTGGTTACCCGCTCAGGCGATAATCCCAGAGCCACTGACGGCGCTTGAGGTCAGCGCACCTGAACATCTTGAGCTGGATATGTTTATCCGCAGCGTATGCAATGCACAAGAGAGTTTTTATCAGCAAAGTTTAGGGTTGCGTTTAGCACAATTTAACGAAGTAGCTAAAGATGAAGAGCCATTTAGTTTAGACGCACTGCAGCGTTATTTTTATCTCGACGAAATACTCGAAGCGGCTATTTTTGAGCAGCCCCTTAGTCGTGAGCAAATACTGCAACGAGGCGAGTTACCGCAGGCGCATGTTGGAGATTTGATCTTTGAGAAAATGCAGCACCGGGTTGATGCACTGGCAGGGCAAGTTAAAGAGCACATCAAGGGCGGCAAAAATGAACCGATTGAAGTTGCGCTAACACTTCACAGTGATAACAACAGTACTGAGCTTGAAGGCTGGTTAAATCATCTTTATCAGCACAAACAAGTGTTTTATCGTAGTGCCAGTATCAAGGCAAAAGATCTCATCAAGGGCTTTATATATCACCTTGTTGCGCAGTGCGTGGATCAACATGTAGAAACTGTATTACTTGGGCTTGATAAACAAATCACTTTTGCAGCTTTGGATAAAGCAGATGCCCAAGCACTGTTGCAAGATTGGTTTACTTTATATAACGCGCTACTTAAAGAACCCGTAGCGTTTTTTCCTGTGAGTGGCTATGAATACGTAAAAAGTGGTGGCGATATTGGCAAAGCAATGAGCAAATTTAGCCCACAATATATTGGCCGAGGCGAGGGCGAGAACCCCTATATTCGCTTAACAACGCAATCGTTGAATGAGTGCCAAGAGGAATTTATACGCTGGAGCGATATGCTACTTGCGCCGTTATTTGCACATGCAAAGGAGAGTGACCATGCAAGCGCTTAATCCACTTACGATGCCGCTTATTGGGCAAAGTCTCATTGAAGCCAGTGCAGGCACCGGTAAAACTTATACTATTACAGGTTTATATTTACGTTATTTACTCGGCATGCAAATCGCGCAACAACACTCATCGCCCGTAAATACTCCGTTGAGTGTTGAACAAATATTGGTCGTTACGTTTACCGATGCCGCCACCCAAGAAATTAAAGACCGTGTGCGCACTCGTATTATAGCAGCACGTGATGCACTGCTTGGCCAAGCAACAGAGGATGAGCTGATCAATGCTGTGATCGCCACAATCGATGATAAACACCGTGCATTTGATTTGCTCGATGCCGCCGCTAAATCGATGGATGAAGCAGCAATATTCACCATTCATGGTTTTTGCCAACGAATGTTAAAACAGCATGCGTTTGAGTCTGGTGTGGCGTTTAATTTGGAGTTTATTTTAGATCAACGGGAGATCTTGCTTGAAACCATTAAAGATTTTTGGCGAGTGTTTGTATATCCACTCAATAAAGAAAAAACCGATGCAATTTTAGAGGTATTTGCTGCCCCTGAAGCGTTATTTAGTAAAGTGGCCAACATACTTAATAAAGGCAATGCGCTGGTTACTCCGCAAATAAAACTAGATGATGTGTGGCAAGCACGCGAGCTATATCTTGGTAAAGTCGCGAGCTTTAAAAAAGCCTGCCTTGATAGCGAATTTATTGCAGCTGTAAAAAGCTCTGGCTTAAGTGGTGCCAAAACACCTGCACGTAAAGGTAGCCTTGCAGCGCTTGAGGCATTTTGTAAAGGTGATGAGCTATTTTTTGAGTTTGGTACAAACAAGTACTCTTATGAAATATGGAGTACTGAAAACCTCAGTGACGAAGCTAATTATAAAAAAAATCAGCCTTTGTTTAGTCATGTAATGCTTAGCCAGTTTGATGAAATGGCTAAGCTTGTTAACACTGTTAATCAAGGCTTGGCAATCGCTATTGTGCAACATGCGGCAAGTTGGGTTAAACAAGCCATTGTAAAACGCAAGCAAGAGCAAAGCGTTATAACTCCTGATGATTTATTAACTAATTTGCACAGTGCACTCAATACAGAGCAAGGCGCAGCACTGGCAGAAAAAATAGCGCAGTTGTTCCCGGTAGCGATGATTGATGAGTTTCAAGATACTGATCCCATTCAGTACGGTATTTTTAGTAAAATTTATAGCCAAGAAAACACCACGCTTGCCATGATAGGCGACCCTAAACAAGCTATTTACGGTTTTAGGGGCGCGGATATTTTTACGTACATTGGTGCTAAACACGAAGTGGCAAAGGAGCAGCAATTTACCCTTGGTACTAACTTTCGTTCCAGTAGCGATGTGGTTGCAAGCGTCAATGCACTGTTTAGTAAACACGATAACAGCTTTATTTATAACGATGCGATCCCGTTTAATCGCGTGGCGGCACAAGGTAAAAAAGCCGATAAATCGTTTTTAATAGATGGCCAACCTGCCACCGCCTTTGAGTTTTGTGTGTTTGCAGATAGCGCCGCAGATGAAAAAAATAAACCAACTAATAAAGGCATTGGCCAGCAACATTTAGCTAGCTATTTTGCCAATAAAATAGTGATCTTACTTGAGCAAGCACAGCAAGGGCGTGCGTGTATTGCGAATAAGCCAGTCACGGCGGCAGATATTTGTATTTTGGTGCGTGATCGGGTTGAAGCGCAAATTATGAAAAAAGCCCTCAGTGATGCCAAAATTGCGAGCGTGTACTTATCCCGTGAGAGTGTATTTAGCCAAGAGCTGAGCCATCATTTACTTAATTTTTTATCGGCTTTACATGGCCAATACAACGAATCATTGTTGCGAGGCGTGTTAGCTGGGCCACTATTTTGCTTAAGTTATAATGACATTTATGCCTTGGCTGATGATGAAGCACAGTGGCAAGAGCATCTTAACTTTTTTGCTTACCTGAGCTCTATTTGGTACAAACAAGGTGCAATGGCAATGCTTGAGCACTTACTCAGTCACAATCAATTAAGCGCGAAATGGCAAGGGTTGGGTTACAACGTTGAACGTTGGCTGACCGATTTTCGTCATTTAGGCGAGATCCTACAGCAAAAACAAATCGAGCTAGAGGGTACTTTACGGTTATTACGTTGGTTTGCGCAGCAAGTAAGTCAACAAGATGGTGAAACCGTGCAAGTACGCCTTGAGAGTGATGCCAATTTGGTAAAAATAGTCACTATGCATGCTTCAAAAGGGCTTGAATACCCGCTGGTATTTATGCCATTTGCCAGCGGTTATCGTGAAACGAAAGATGCGTTGTATCATCAGGATGGCCAGCTGATTTACGATCTCAGTAAAAACGATGATGCGTTACAAAAAGCGGAGCAAGAACGCCTAGCTGAAGATCTACGGTTATTGTATGTTGCACTCACTCGCGCCGTTCATTACTGCGCAATTGGTATGTATAACCTAGGCCAAGGACAAAGTAGTCGGTTGGCAATTCAAAGTAGCTCCTTAGGGCATGTATTATTTGCAGGACTTGATATCACCAGTAGTTTAGTGTGGCGCACGCATTTACAAGAGTTTTGTGCTGACAAACCAGCCATGAGCTATCAACAGTTTACTAGCGAAGAGTTATCTCAGCAGGGTGCATTATCACTGCAATCAAGCCAAACACAAAGTCACAGTGTGAGTGTTAATAAGGTTAAAGTTAAAATTGAACGTGATTGGCGCATCACCAGTTTTAGTGCGCTGAGTTTTAAAAGTCATAGCGAGCATTTAGAACCTGGGCGCAGCGACGAAGATCATCAAAAAGATGAGTTTGCCACGCAACAAGACGATATTCGCTCACCTTATAGCTTTCCCAAGGGGGCAAAACCGGGTAGTTGTTTACACGAGATTTTTGAGCAATTGGATTTCACCAGCCCAGAGCAGCACCCCACAAACCATGAGCAAAACCTAAGCGTGGTAGTTGAGCGCAGCTTAAACAAATACCATATTAGTGAGCAATGGCAAGAGACAACTGAGCAATGGGTGCTTGCCGCGTTAAACTGCCCATTGAATGAAAACGGTTTAAGCTTAAGTAAATTAACGCCACGGGATTGTTTGGTTGAAATGGAGTTTAATCTGCCAATTACCAGTTTAACGGCAAAAGGCTTGAATGAAACATTGATTAAGCACTTTGGTTTTAATCAAAGTAGGCTCGATTTTTATGATGTAAAAGGCTTATTAAAAGGGTTTGTCGATTTAATATTTTGTCATAACGAGCAGTATTTTATTTTGGATTATAAGTCTAACTTTTTAGGCAACCAGCCAACTGATTATGAGCAAGAGCATTTAGAGCAAGCTATGAGTAGCCACCAGTACCATTTACAGTATCTAATTTACACCGTGGCATTGCATCGGTTATTAAAACAACGGATCAACAATTACAGCATTGAGCAGCATTTAGGTGGCGTATATTACACCTTTTTACGTGGTATGGCAGATGGAAAAGGTGTGTACTTTAAAAAGTTGACCGCCGAGCAAGTTATTATTTTAGATGGGCTTTTTAGTCAAGGCAGTGTTGCCCAAAGCATAGATGAGGCAACCGAAAATAGCCAAGGAGCAATGCTATGAGCGTGTTAGATACCAATACAGCCATTGCAACAGCAGCGACGAACGACGTACAAATAGTGCCATTATTTGATTACCTACTTAGCGAAAACCGGCTACGAATGGTTGATATAAAACTGGCAGAATTACTGTGTAGCAGTGAGCAAACTCAACAACCAAACGACGTTTATTCACTGCTTTTATTACTCTGTTTATCGCAGCAAAGTCAGCACAGCTGTTTAGATTTAGCGCAGGTAGATTGGCGTAATCCGTTTAATTTACGCCAAAGTGATTTTACCAAACTAGCGGGCATAATTCCTGACACACTCAGCCCGTTTAACGACACATTTACCACCGCAGAGGCAATTAATTGCTTGCAAAACCATCCTAGTGTCGGGGAGACTAAACCGTTACAGTTACTTGAACAACGACTTTATTTTGCACGTCTAAGCGGTTATGAGCAAACACTGGCATCAAGATTGTTGTTAATGAGTGAGCGTAAGCTCGATATTGATAGCGATAAGTTAACTCAGTTACTTTGTGACTATTTCCCCGAACAAGATGCACCAGAGCAAGGGCTCGATTGGCAAAAGGTTGCCTGTGCGATGGCAGCAACCAAAGGCTTTAGCGTTATTACCGGTGGCCCAGGAACAGGTAAAACCACGACCGTGACTAAGCTACTAGCAATTTTACAATCGCTTTATCAAAATGCCCCACTGAGTATTAAGTTGGTGGCACCGACAGGCAAAGCCGCTGCGCGATTAAGTGAATCAATCCTTGGGGCAAAACAACAGTTAAAAGATAAAATAAGCGCTGCTATTACGCCGCTGATCCCAGAAAGCGCGCAAACGATTCACCGGTTACTGGGGGTAAAACCGTTTACTAATAAGTTTAGGCATAACCGCAGTAATCCATTGCATTTAGATGTATTGATCATTGATGAAGCGTCGATGGTTGATTTATCGCTGATGGCTAAACTAATTGAGGCCTTACCAGAGCATGCGCGACTTATATTACTCGGTGACAAAGACCAGCTTGCCTCGGTTGATACCGGCAGTGTAATGAGCGATTTATGCCAAGGTTTAGTGCTTGGCCAAACACCAAGTTATTCAGAGGCGCGTTGCGCTGAACTAAACAGCTTATGCTTTAATAACCAGCGCAAATTAGTCGCAGGTAATAGTCAATTCAAACTGGCCGACTGTATCGCGTTTTTACAGCACAGTTACCGTTTCACAGCCGACAGCGGCATAGGTCAATTAGCATTAGCGGTTAATACCAATAACAGCGGCAAGCTCAATTATGTAGAGCAAGAGCTGAGCAGCGGCCAATTTAAAGACGTTATTTTAGACTATGACATTGTAAGTAAACCGATTGATAAACTAGTACAAAGCGCCGCCAGTAAATACGCTCAGTATCTTAATTTAATTAAACAACACGCGAGCGTACAAGACATACATAAAGCTTTTGCCAGTTACCAGTTGTTAGCCGCAGTACGCGAAGGCGATTATGGCGTTCATAGTTTAAATAAACGCATTGAAACGCAATTAAGCCAGCAAGGATTGATTAATGTAAACTCAAATCAGCGGCATTATTTGGGCATGCCGATTATGATTGCGCAAAACGATTATCAGCTAAAACTATTTAATGGAGATATTGGGATTTTAATGCACGACGACAGTGCCCAGCTCAAAGCCATATTTATTGACGAGCAGGGCAATCAACGGGCATTTTCACCAGCCAGACTACCAGCCCATGACACAGTTTATGTAATGACTATTCATAAATCACAAGGCTCCGAGTTTGCCTATACGGCTATGGTACTGCCACCACAAAACCAAGCAACTGCCGGCATCAACCGCCAGTTAGTCTACACCGGCATTACCCGTGCTAAAAACACTTTCGAGCTGGTGGCTGATAAAAAAGTGTTGTTAATGGCAATGAATAAATCAGTCAGCAGGGCATCAGGATTGTATGAGAGGTTGGTGGAGTTTTGAAAGGGAAAGCTTTAAGTTTTAAGCTGCTTGCTCTGACCCCGTTAAATTTATCATGTAGGTCAAGCTTTAGCTTTTTTGTTGTCACAGATGCTTTGATATAAAATGCTGGTTAATCAGAATCATGGGATTAAATAGATGAATTCTTTATTGGTTATTTTGCTTTTAATACCATTTGTGGCATTTTCACATAGCCCAAAATTTCAACAAGTGGAGCAAGAAGCTAGGTTAATCGAAGTGACGCTTTCGGGCCGGATAGGGGTAACGGTTCTTGATACTAAAAATGGAGAATACTGGGATTACAAAGGTGATGAACGCTTCCCTTTGACAAGTACTTTTAAAACAATTGCTTGTGCAAAGTTATTGTATGACTCTGAGCAAGGGGATATTAATCTTAATAGTACAGTCAAAATTAAAAAGACAGATCTTGTGACGTATTCTCCGGTTATAGAAAAGTATGTAGGACAAGCAATAACCCTCGATGATGTGTGCTCTGCAACCATGAAAACAAGTGATAATACCGCGGCAAACATCATCATAAATGCAGTAGGGGGCACAGAAAGCATAACTGATTTTGTAAGGCACACAGGGGATGAAAAAACTCGCTTAGACCGTTTTGAGCCCGAGTTAAATGAAGGAATACCAGGAGACTTAAGGGATACAACGACTCCTAAATCAATAGCAAACACTTTAAATGAACTATTATTCGGCTCAACACTTTCTCCAATGAGCCAAGAAAAGTTAAAAGCATGGATGGTCAATAACCAAGTAACTGGTAACTTGTTGCGCTCAGTGTTGCCTGAAGGTTGGAACATAGCCGATCGTTCCGGAGCTGGTGGCTTTGGTGCTCGAAGCATTACAGCTGTAGTATGGAGTGAACATCAATCACCGATCATAATTAGCATCTATATAGCGCAAACTGAGGTCTCAATGAAAGAACGCAATGAGGTGATCGCTAAACTAGGGAACTCCATTTTTAAAGTTTATACATCGCAGTCTCGTTGATAAAGCTAACGTTGAGGTCTTTCATGGATAAAGAGTTAAGTCTGATGATCCTGCCAGAACAGCTAAACCATTGAATCAAAATAGCAACTCGGCTATGGTTGATGGATTAAAAGATAAATAAAACGAGTCACTTTTAAGGCTCGTTATAGAGGGAGTAGGTACAGGTGGATATTGAAGTTGCTTTGGTAAGTGCGTTTACAGTAAATGGCAAAGGTGGCAACCCTGCTGGTGTTGTGTTTAATGCTGACAGGTTCACAGATGCTCAAAAATTAAAAATTGCCCAAGCTGTTGGGTATTCAGAAACGGCTTTTGTTGCTAGTGATAATGAAGCTGATTTTGAGGTGTCTTTTTTTACTACAACAGCAGAAGTTGATTTTTGTGGCCATGCTACGTTAGCTACTTTTTCTACTATGTTCCAAGAAGGTATGCTTACTGCGGGCACTTATGTTCAGCGCACCAAGGCTGGCATGTTATCAGTGAGTATTGAACCAAATGGTAAGGTTGTCATGGATCAGCAGTTACCTGAAAAAATAGCTGGTTTTTCATATCAAGAAATTGCCCATGTGATAGGTATTGAAAGTGATATACTTGAAAGCACAAACTTACCTATTGAAGCTATTTCAACAGGACTAGCCGATGTCATTATTGCTGTTCCTCATGGCTATTTAGATGCAATAGAGCCAAACGATGAACGTATCGCTGATTTTTGCAAACAGCATAACCTTGTTGGCTTTCATGTTTTTGAGCTTTGTGAAGTGCAAAGTAAACATACAGCCAGCTGCCGTAACTTTGCTCCTTTGTTTGGTATTTCTGAAGAGTCAGCAACAGGAAGCTCTTGTGGGGCTTTAGCATGTTACCTTACCGAGCACCTTACTGAGTTAGGAAGTGAATATGTTTTTGAACAAGGTAGGGCTATGAATTGCCATTCAATAATTACAGCATCAGTTGAGTCTAACAATTCAATAATAAACAGCGTAAAGGTGGGTGGTTTTGCCAATAGTATAGGCTCAGTAATAGTTGCCGTATAACAGCTACTCTCTTAAGCCTAGTAATTGACAATAGCGTACAATTGACTGTTTTTATTCTATGTTGAAGAAGCTTGTTTTAGCGAAGGTTAGATTACTTTAAAGGACTCAGTGTGAAATGAATACTATATTTTTGCCCATGTTCGCGCACGTGATTTTGTGTGTTGTGCTATATGGTTTGCTCACTATTGCCAGAGCCCCAAGTGTATGGGGGCTTGGTAAAAGAGCGGATGGCTCTAATCCATTTCAATCTATACAGCCAAAACTCAGCGCTAATTTGAGCAACCAATTCGAGTGGCCGGTATTTTTTCATCTGGTTTGTGTGCTTTTAATTTCTACTGATTCAACAATTAGTTCAGCTTATTATTTGCTAGCTTGGGTCTTTATCGCTGGGCGAGTGTTGCACAGTGGTGTTCAAATATTCACTTCAAACATCAGGCTGCGAGGAAGTGTTTTTACAATTAACTTCATCGCAGTACTCGCAATGTGGGTGATGTATAGCATTGAAAAAATGAGCAGTTAACAAGGTGGAAAGACTCGCAAACGTATCAAAAAATCAAACTAAACAGCTTGTAACCACTTAAGCCAAAAATAAGCACTAACACCGGTAAAGTAAGTAAGTTTACCAACATTGAGTTGGTGTATTTGCCCATTACTGTTTTTTGGTTAACCAGCCACACTAGGTAGGTGGTTACAATAGGCAGTAATAGTCCATTAGCTGCTTGGGCAAAAATTATCACGGCAACAGGGTCTAAACCCAGAGACGCCACGGCTGCACCAAATAATAAAATAACAATGGCGACACTTTTAAAGCGGGTGTTATCCATTTTATTTGACCAACCTAACATGCCACATACTGCATACGCACCGGCAAGAGGGGCTGTTATTGCGCTGGTTAAACCTGCTGCAAATAAGCCAATAGCAAAAAAGTAATGGGCAGCATCGCCAAGTAATGGCTCAAGTTGTACCGCCATGTTGGCAGCGCTAATTTGCCCTGCATCTGTGCCATAAAATGCCACTGACGCGGTTGATAAAATAGCCAGCGTGATCACGCCACCTAAGGTGATAGACACACCCGTATCTACATTAGTTTGCTTAATGACTTTTTGCTTATCACTTTTGCTGTCGTGTCTTGCAGCTAAAACACCTGAGTGTAAAAATAAGTTATACGGCACTATGGTGGTGCCCACTAATGCCAATACGGTGGTAATTGAACCCTCAGGCATACTAGGAATAAACCCTGCTAACACATCACTCAGCGAGGGAGCAGCCATAACTAACGTAGAGATAAACACTAGGCTCATTAAAATCACTAATAAAATAAGCGCGTTTTCAACGACTTTGTGTTTACCGCTGTAAAGTAACACCGCACTTAAAAATGCAATGAGTGGCGTCCAAAGCTGGGCATTAACATGAGGGAATATTTCAATTAATCCCATGCTGGCACCGCTAAGGTTGCCAGCTTCATAGGCGGCACTGCCTACTCCAATGGCGCTGATCACTAAAAATATAGCGAGAGATTTAAATAGGGGCGTTTCAATGTGAGCTCTTAGCGCTTGCGCTAAATCTTGCCCGGTGGCTACGCCAAGGCGCGCCGCCATAGATTGTAATAATATGGTGGCAATAACTGAAAACAGTAATGTCCATATTAGTGCAAAACCAAAGTTTGCACCTGCCACGCTGGCAGTCGTAATAGTCCCTGGTCCAATGAAGGCAGCGGTGACGAGTAGTCCTGGTCCTAATCGCATAATTGACCTTAATAGTACTTTTGTATATTGCTATTTAAAGTTACATCTAACGTTTTATAACGCGATGCCTGTATTATTGCTGCCACTTATATTAAGTGCCTTGCAGCGATAGCCGCCCCTTGGCAAACCCTTTTTTGATGATAATCATATGTTAAAAAAGGTCGCGTAGCATACCAACTTATATATAAATTTAAAGGGGGTGTGGCGCGTTTGCACAAAATTAATACAATCAATAAATAACAGTAATAACCGCTTACCTCAGTTTAGGGCTTATTTAACGGCTTAGAGGATGACTGAATAACCTTAAATTGTTTACAGGTTTATGCCAATAACTATAGGCACTATAAACGCTTTGCACGCACTGTATTCACGCAAAGGGTTTGAATGCCCCACACAATATCACTCCATTCATGCCATCACGGCTTTAATGGCCTCTAAGCCTTTTCGCAAAGTGTTGGCATCGGTTGCATAATTAATGCGAATGCACTGGTGTTTGTGTGCCCAAGCATCATCAATACCAATAAAAAAATTATGCCCGGGAATAATATAAACATCCTGCTCTTTAAGCTTTTGGTAAAGTTGTTCGCTGGTTATTTTTGCCTCTTTAAACCACAGCCACATAAAAAATGCGCCTTCTACTTTGTGTAAGTAAACGGGGAGGTGGGCAAATATTTCATCAAACAAGTTCATTGCTGTTTGTGCTTTTTCTCGATAAAAAGGCAGCACTGAATTTTTACACAGCGGGAGGAGTTCATCTTCATTAATTAGGCGTGTTACTAAACTTGGGCCAAAACTGTTAGGCGATAAAACCATACTGCCATTTACACGGCCAATGGCTTTAATTATGTCATTGTTAGCCACTACAATACCGGTTCGCAACCCCGGTAGGCCAAGCTTTGAAAGCGACATGCATAAAATAATGTTTGAGTTCCAGGTTAAGTTTACATCGGTATAAATACACCCAGGGAATGGGTCGCCGTAGGCGTTATCAATGATCAGTGGGATATTATATTGCTTAGCCAATAAATCGAGATGATGTACTTCTTCATCAGTAATGACATTGCCTGTAGGGTTAGTAGGGCGCGATACACACAGTGCGCTAATGCTGCTGTCGCTTGCTAATACTTGCTCAACAGCTTTAAAGTCAATGATATATTTAAATTGGTTTGAGCCACTTTCAGTATTTAAAATTTCGATATCGGGCTTTATTGCTACAAACATATCGTCAGTTAAGCCCTGATCTGCATAGCCTACATATTCAGGTGCCAGCGGAAATAAAACCTTTTTATGGCTACCATCAGGCATACTTCCAGCTAACAGATTAAATAACACAAAAAAATTGGCTTGGCTGCCATTACCAAGCGCTATATTATTTGCGGTTAAATCCCATGAGTATTCACTTCTTAGTTGCTTAGCCAGAGCTGCACGAAATGCATCATTACCCGTAGGGCCATCGTAAAGTCCAAATACGTTGGAAAGTGTATTATTAGCAACAAGCTTTTGTAACTCATTGATAAAAATATTATTAACCTCAGGCACTAGGGCTGGATTACCACCACCGAGCATAACAATATTTGGATTGTTACTGTTTTTAGCATCGCCTAAATCTTCCATTAACTGTGTAATACCATTAGGTTGAGTAAATTTAGTGCCGAAGTTTGAGTAATCCATAATGACCGTGTGCCTTAAAAAATGATAAGTTAGTGTAAATTAACGCTATGAATTTGATATTGAAAAATTTTCACCGCTTAGATTACTATAGCGATAACCCGCTATAATCGTTTTTCTTATTTTAAGTAGGGCAGCCTTATCAGCAACCTTGAATCACACACTAAAACACCTTTAAACACCACTGCAGACGATTCGGTTATTACTGATACGATTCTTAAAATTGCCACTTTTAATTTGTTTAATTACCTTGAGCCGCCTAATGCCTATTATGAATTTGAACGCATATACACCACAGAGCAGTGGGCTAAAAAGCAGCGTTGGCTTATTAATTACTTAACCGAGCATCAGCCTGATGTGATTGGCTTTCAAGAAGTATTTAGTATTGAGTCGCTTAAAGAATTAGTTAAAGAGCAAGGTTATGCGTACTTTGCCGTGGTAGATGAGCCCCAGGTAATCGACGACTTTATTTACAAACGCCCTGTAGTAGCGCTTGCTGCTAAATACCCCATCGTTGAAGTGGCAACTGTTGAGCATGACCATGAGCTTGCTAAAACCCTTGGCTTAACTGAGGATTTTACATTTAGCCGAAAGGTGCTTAGAGCTACAATAACTTTACCACATATCGGCAACACGGATTGTTATGTGGTGCATTTTAAGTCTAAGCGCTCAATGATAGAGCTTGATGAGCAAAACAAAGACCTCACACCCGAAAAAAATATTATCGAGCTATTAAAAGCCGATATAGCAGGGAGTTGGGGCTCAACTATTCAGCGCGGCAGTGAAGCCACATTACTGATGATAGACATCATTGCGCGCCGCGAATCTACACAAAATCCAATGGTTTTAATGGGCGATTTTAACAACGACTTAGCTGATGGCGTTTTAAGCCATTTACTAACAAATACACTGCGCTTTGCCCCCACGTTTGACAGTAACACTTACCTTGCAAAATATTGCCTTAACGACGCATGGCAGTTATTTGCAAGGTCGCAATTAAATTTGGCTAATCAAAATAATGAAAATACAGTGGATTTAAAGCGAAAGCCTACCCATTATTTTGGCGCGAGCAGTTCAGTGCTTGACTACATTTTGTTGTCTTGCGAGTTTGACTCAAGTTACGACGACAGCTTTTTTGAGGTGAGCCATTACCATACTTATGATCGTCATTTAATTAACCCTGAATTTGAGCGTGATGATTTAAGCACAGATCATGGCGTGGTATTGATTAGCTTAGCATTAAGGTCGTAGCGGATTTTGTTACTATAAATTGCAAGCTAATTTGCCGCTGACATAATTAATATTAAGGCGCTCAGTAGGTGCCTTGATGTTTTCCCTTTCTTTTATCCTGCTGTTTTAAAAAATCACTAATAATTAGTGCATTAACTCTAATTTATATTGATCCACATCATCTTTATTAACGGTGAGAGTGGTAGATTAGTGACGGTGGATTTTTAAGTTCGTTTAAATCGCTTATTACAACTACCCTTGTTGTACTTACAAAGCAGGGTTGCTTTCATATAACAAATAGCGTGCTGTATCCTAAAAATTTTTACCTTGATTACCCTCACTTACATTACTTTATACATACATGGAGTTTTAGCACATGACAATTAAATCAACGTTCAAATCTTTGAGTAAGCTCGCTGTATTGGTCATTGTGGGGGGGGCTGGCTGGTATGCTTGGCAAACCTTGCAGCCTACATCATTTGCTGAACAACTCCCTGACAGTGTTGCCTATGGAAATGGGCGAATTGAAGCGACTGAGTACGATATTGCTACAAAATTACCGGGCCGCTTAGTTGACGTTATGGTGCAAGAAGGCGATATGGTCAAAGCGGGTCAAACGTTAGCGGTTATTGATACTGATGATTTAAATGCACAGTTACGTGAAGCTCAGGCGGGGCTTCGTGTTGCTAATGAGTCTCGTAAATACGCATTAGCGATTGTAGAGCAGCATAAAAGTGAGCTTAATTTTGCACAAACTGAATTGCGCCGCTCTGCAAAATTATTAGAAAAAGGCCATATTTCAAAAGAAGTGGTAGATCAACAACGAACCACCTCTGCTATTGCGCAAGCTGCTTTAACCGCGGCAAACGTAAAAGTTGTGCAGTCGGATGCTGAAATAGAAGCAGCGCAGGCACGTATTGAGCGATTACAAAGCAACATAGCCGACAGCACGCTCACAGCACCAATCAATGGACGCATATTGTATCGATTAGCTGAGCCTGGCGAAGTGCTTGGCAGTGGTGGTAAAGTTTTATCGTTATTGGATTTAACCGATGTTTATATGAGTATATATTTACCAACAGCGCAAGCGGGCAAGGTAACAATAGGCTCACAAGCACGCATTGTTATTGATGCTGTTGCCGAGTATACATTACCGGCTAAAGTGACGTTTGTATCTGCACAGGCGCAATTTACCCCTAAATCGGTAGAAACCCGAAACGAGCGCGATAAACTGATGTTTAGAGTTAAGGTAAAGCTCGACTCGCAGTTATTAAAAGATCATATCAAACAAGTAAAAACAGGGGTGCCAGGGCTTGCTTATGTGTTGTTAGCGCCTGAAAAAAATTGGCCTACGTCATTACAGGTACGAGTGCCTGAATAATGGATAACGACGATAAAAACATTCAAAAGCCACCAAGTGAAAGTGTGGTTACGCTTACTAAGGTGAGCCATCGCTATGCTAATAATCGCGTGCTGGACAACATTAGTATTTCATTACCTGCCGGGAAAATGGTCGGGTTTATAGGCCCTGATGGCGTAGGAAAATCAAGCTTGCTGGCACTTATAGCGGGGGCAAGGGCGATTCAAGAGGGGGAGGTTGAGGTATTAAACGGCAATATGCGCAGCAGTGGTTTTCGTAATACGGTGTCGCCACGCATTGCTTACATGCCTCAAGGGCTTGGCAAAAATGTGTATCCAACACTTTCTGTGTTTGAAAATATAGATTTTTTTGGTCGTCTATTTTCTCAAAATAAAGCCGAGCGAAAACAACGAATTAATAACCTTTTAAAAAGTACAGGCTTAGAGGCGTTTGCCGATCGCCCCGCAGAAAAGCTCTCTGGCGGGATGAAACAAAAACTCGGTTTGTGCTGCGCACTGATCCATGACCCTCAATTATTAATTTTAGATGAGCCAACAACCGGAGTTGATCCGCTATCGCGTCGTCAATTTTGGCAATTAATAAACAGTATTCGCGCTGAAAATACACAAATGAGCGTACTGGTTGCGACCGCCTACATGGAAGAAGCCGATGATTTTGACTGGCTAGTTGCTATGGACGATGGAAAAGTAATCGGTACGGGCAGCCCACAAAACCTGAAAGCGCAAACTAATAAAGAATCGCTTGATGAAGCCTTTATAGCATTACTTCCTGAAGAAAAGCGCCATGATCATCAGCGGTTAGTTGTGCCACCTCGTAAACAAGACATAAAAACAACTCAGTTCGCTATAGAAGCAAATGGATTATGTAAAACATTTGGCGATTTTACCGCCGTTAACAAGGTGAGCTTGAGTATTGAACAAGGTGAAATTTTTGGCTTTTTAGGCTCAAATGGCTGTGGAAAAACTACCACAATGAAAATGCTTACGGGGTTACAACCGGCAACCAGTGGCGAAGCAAAATTGTTTGGTGAAAAGGTCGATGCCAATAACATCGAAAGCCGCAAGCGCGTTGGTTTTATGTCACAAGCGTTTTCGCTTTATAACGAGCTTACAGTGAAGCAAAACTTGGTATTGCATGCGCGTTTATTTCACTTACCCGCAGAGAAAATAGAGCCGCGCGTTAAAGATTTAATTACTCGGTTTAACCTTAAAAAATACAGTGACGATTTTCCTACCGATTTGCCCCTAGGTATTCGCCAGCGTTTATCGCTTGCTGTTGCGGTAGTACATAGCCCTGAAATGCTCATACTTGATGAGCCCACATCGGGGGTAGACCCCGTTGCAAGGGATGACTTTTGGCAGCTACTCATAGAGCTTTCGCGCGAACAAGGCGTGACTATTTTTATTTCGACTCACTTTATGGATGAAGCGGCACGTTGCGATAGAATTTCGTTAATGCATGCAGGTAAAATACTTGCCAGCGATACGCCAGCTGCACTGTGCCAAGCGCGTAATACCGACACACTAGAAGCTGCCTTTATTGAATATTTAGAAGAGGCGGTAAATGCAGCGGGAGCAAGCTCGGCGATACAAGCATCGATAACGGATAAACCCAAAGCATTGGCTACAGCGCCCGCTACTCGTAAAAATAACACTAACCCCACATTTAGTTTGTTGCGGTTATTTGGTTATGCGCATCGCGAAACGCTAGAGTTATGGCGCGATCCTATTCGCCTAACGTTTGCTTTGCTGGGCTCGATAATTTTGCTGTTTATTTTAGGTTATGGCATTACATTTGATGTTGAAGATTTAAGCTTTGCGGTACTAGATCAAGACCAATCACCCGAGAGCCGCAACTACATTCAAAATATGGCAGGTTCGCGTTACTTTATTCAAAAAGCAGATATTAAAAGCCCGCAAGAACTTGATAAACGAATGCGCAGTGGTGAGTTAAGCGTGGCCGTTGAAATTCCACCTAACTTTGCTCAGCAATTTAAACGCGGCCGTAAACCTGAAATTGTAGTGTGGATTGATGGTTCTATGCCGTTTAGGGCAGAAACGATTAATGGTTATATGAGCGGCGTGTATTACAGCTATTTAACCAACTTATCTTTACGCACTTATGCACAAGTACCAAACTTAGTGCCAGCTAATATTGAATCTCGATATCGTTATAACCAAGATTTTAAAAGCATTGAGGCCATGGTGCCGGCGGTTATTCCACTACTATTGGTATTTATACCTGCGATATTGATGGCGCTTGGCGTAGTGCGGGAAAAAGAGTTGGGTTCAATCATAAACTTATATGTAACACCGGTTAACCGGCTGGAATTTATTATTGGCAAACAGCTGCCTTACATTTTAGTGAGTATGATCAGCTTTTTTGGCTTAGTCGCACTTGCTATTACCGTGTTTGGTGTGGCGCTAAAAGGCAGCTTTTGGGCGCTTAGTTTGGCTGCATTATTATACGTTACAGCGACTACGGGGGTGGGGCTGTTAATTTCGGCTTTTACAAAAACACAAATTTCAGCACTGGCAGCCACTACGGTGGTGGTGTTGATGATTGCCGTTAACTTTTGTGGGCTAATTGACCCTGTTTCTTCCTTGGAAGGGTTTGGGGCGATTATTGGCAAATTGTTTCCGACCACCTACTTTTTAGAAGCGTGTCGAGGGGTCTTTAATAAAGCGCTTAATTTTTCTGATTTATCAGCCCAGCTACTGCCTTTATTCGCTTTTATACCCGTGCTGACTCTGGCCAGTGTATTTTTACTTCCAAAGCAGGACAAATAGCCATGCAACGTCGCGGAAACATTATTAATTTAGGTATTAAAGAGTTGCGTAGTTTATGGCGTGATAAGGTTTTACTGCTATTTGTTTTTTTTGCTTTTACTGGGCTGATTTATGTAGTGGCTTCAGCCACGTCGATAGAGTTAAATAATGCACCAATTGCAGTTGTTGATCACGACCAATCGCAATTATCCAAGCGTATTATTGATGCCTTTTATGAGCCTTACTTTAAAACGCCAGACAGTATTTCATTAAGCGATGTTGACTCAGCTATGGATAATGGCCGTTATACTTTTGTGCTTAATATCCCGCCTTATTTTGAGCGTGATGTACTTGCAGCTAAGCAACCTACAATTCAAGTAAATATAGATGCTACGCGCATGTCGCAAGCATTTATTGGTGATAACTATATTCAAACCATTATTAACGGCGAAGTAAATGAGTTTGTGCAAGGTTATCGAACCGTTTATTCATTGCCAATAAAGCAATCGGCGCACATTATGTTTAATCCAAACATGACAAGCGTATGGTTTGGTAGCGTAATGGAATTGATGAACGTGATCACAATGATTTCGATTATTTTAACTGGCGCCGCGGTGATCCGTGAACGCGAACACGGCACATTAGAGCATTTATTAGTGATGCCATTAAGCCCTTTTGAAATAGTGATGGCGAAAATTTGGGCCAATGGGTTAGTGATTTTATTACTGACTACGTTTTCATTATTTATTGTGATCGAAGGTTTGTTACAAGTGCCTATTCATGGCTCGCCAGGCTTATTTTTATTTGGCGTTGCTATTCATTTATTTGCGACCACATCACTGGGTATATTGTTAGGGACGCAGGCGCGTACCATGCCGCAACTCGGGTTATTGATGATCTTAATTTTATTACCATTACAAATGCTCTCTGGCGGTGTTACGCCGCGAGAAAGTATGCCTGAGGTGGTGCAAAATATTATGTTATTGGCGCCAACAACGCATTTTGTAAAATTTGCTCAAGCAATTTTATACCGAGGGGCAGGGTGGGATGTAGTTTGGCCTTACTTTTTAGCGTTAGTTGTTATTGGCAGTGTGTTTTTTACTGTTGCATTAATGCGCTTTCG
This sequence comes from Pseudoalteromonas sp. SR45-6, assembly GCF_014163545.1. Taxonomy (NCBI): domain Bacteria; kingdom Pseudomonadati; phylum Pseudomonadota; class Gammaproteobacteria; order Alteromonadales; family Pseudoalteromonadaceae; genus Pseudoalteromonas; species Pseudoalteromonas sp. SR45-6. The sequence continues at coordinate 85,192 of NZ_JACJDM010000007.1, read as the reverse complement.
TAAATCAGTGGCGCAAGGTTAGGGTAATATACCAACCTGCATAAATATTTGAACAATTTAACGAATTAAATCACCCTATAACGTTGTTAAAAATTTTTCATTTAGAACAACTAGATATCAAAAATTTTGCCTAGTTATAGAGCAATTTTCTTATCGTTAAAATAGATCCCATATCCAAGCAGATTGGTATTAAATATAACGCGTGTTTTCAAAAAAGTGGCTGTGATAAAGCCACCCGTTAACGTTAAAGCGCTAATGGGTGGCTATTGAAGTATGGGGGAGTGATACCATCCGCAATAATAATTAAGCGAATGGGGATGACTTAGTTTAGTCTTGGGTTAATTTCTAAAGGAGACAGCGTAATGGTCGCATTACTGCTTGCTCCTTTATATTCTTGATAGTCTTTGTTTTCAAACAGCGTGTAAAAAACATCAACATAATCGTCATTATTAGTAAACCATTCATCCGGCATTGCTTTTAGCAGTTCATTGGTCAGCTTAGGGATAATGGCATAACCCTGCGCTTGTAAATCAGGAATGCTCGCCATCACTTGCTCTGATATTTCTAATAATTTTATTGCTAAAGTTTTATAGTTGGTGTTGTCATCTTGTTCCATTAAGAGTAAATCAACCGCCTGCCAACGATAACGCTGCCAATGAATGAGTACCTGATTAGGGCTGTAATCGGTTTGATCATGATCTAAATACGGTAAATCAACGATATCTAATATTGGTTCATCTCGTGTCGGGTCGATACCCGTTACAATGGCATAAATTTCAGCACCACCTGAGATCCAAGGTTCTTTGTCATCTTCTAAGCGTATTTTTTTCAATACACTGGTTTGCAGAGGTTTTTCATTGCTTAACTGGTTTTGTGGACTAACCGTGGTTTTACTGAATTTGTTAGCAGATAAAATTCCTCTCATTACTGCAATACCCGCATCTTGTACTTTTTGTTGATCTAATTCGACAATAAATACAGGTTGGGTCGGCATTTGATCAACACTAAGATAGTGAATGTCACCAAACTGATCGAACGCTTCAATCTCGCTCCATTGCGAATCGTCACCAGCAGGTGCAAATGCAAATAAAGGGCGTTCGCCTTGCTGCCAAGCGCTAAGCATTTCATCGCTAGCCAAACGCACTTGTAACAAACTACCGGTGTTTTGTGGTAAACCTTTAAGCTGTTGTAATGCGCTGTTTGCTAAACGAGTATTTTGTTGTGTGTGCATGCCTAAAGACGGTAGCTGATCCGCATTCAAAACCAGTTTATATTGGCTTAGCGTTTGTTTAAGATCAGCGTTTAATACACTGTAATTAAGCGCTATTTGTTTTGCGAAATTGCGTTTAATGGTGGTTACGTCTTTGTATTGCGCCAACTTAGACAAGTTTTCACCTTTTTCGATTTCATATTGAGCTGAAAAAGCGGACGCTGATACACAGTTCAACAGAGCTAAGGTTGCCAAGCATTTGGTTATTTTATTCATCATATTTATTTTACCGTTCCGTTATCAGTAACACTATAAAACAACACTTAGAATAAATATTCAAATAAAAATTATAAAATACGTAATTAGTACTGGTTTTAAGTTGCACTCAGACTCTAAAAAAATACCAAGACGCTGTGATAGAGTAAGTTTTATATAAAGAATGAATCTATTACAAAAAATTATTTTACTAAAAAGTAATTGCTATATACATCAGTGGCTTATCTTTGGCTTGATAGTTGCTGTAACTACTACTCTAATAACAACACAAAGGATTAAACAATGACCGATATAGCACATTCAGCGTTTATAGCATTTTATTTATATTTAATTATGATGTTAGTACAGTGGGCAGTGGCGACGTTTAGTAAAGCCAAACAGCCTGGGGCTGTGCCAGGAAAAATTGATAAAGACCTATCTCATGAGAGTTTTATATTTAGAGCGCATCGCACCTTTCATAACACATTAGAAAACAGCGCGTTATTTATAGGAACGGTTTTATTTGCTTTTGTGATGAATTACCACAGTTCAGTTTTTGCAATCTGTATTTGGGTTTACGTCATTGCACGTTTAATTCATATGGCACTGTATTACGCAATTGCCACCGAGAAAAACCCCAGCCCGCGTAGCTACTTCTTTTTGATTGGCGTAATTGCGAATCTAGTTATGCTGGTGATGCTAGGGCTAAGATTAGCCAGCTAATAAAACCTGATAAAGCGAGAAGCATTATTTACTTCTCGTTTTTAAATTTAATTATCTACTACAGGTTTTTTTGTGCGAGAAACCCAAAAGCAAATTAACGAACCAATCGTCACCAGCACAACACCTTGTTAAAAAGAGTCAGCTAAAGCAACGGATAAGTAAATAGAGACAAACACAGTTGAAAAAATAGGGGTAAAATAAGACAAGGTGCCTAAAAGTATCATATTGCCACCTATAACGGCCTGATTTCAAAAAGCATATCCTGACCCAATAACAAGAGTATCGAGACTGGAAATACGATGATCTACTTATGGAGCTTGAATTTAAGGCAAACGATATACTCTTGCTTATTTCAGCTTAAATAACTATGAATTTTATGCTGTAACCTGGTACGAAAAATGGACATTGGGATGTAAGATTCAGTTTAATACGTCATCATCGATGAAAAAGGTACGTACAAAAGTTCGGCGTTTTAATCGGAACTTCACATAGCAAACTATTGTTTTCTAACCGACCTTTTTCTAAATATATTTGGTTGCCATCCCCAGTGTAGGGAACCGAGCCGTAAAAATACGGTAATAAAGAGTGCGCCTAAAATACACCAAACATAAGGTACTTCTAATAGAAACAGTGTGGCATAAGTTAAGCCACCAGATAGGCACGCGGTGGAGTAGAGCTCTTCGCGCATGACAAGGGGGACTTCACGGCATATTACATCGCGCATTAGACCACCAAAGATGCCCGTGGTCATGCCCATAGTAATAGCCACAATCATCGTAGTGCCTTCGATTAAGGATTTTTCAATGCCAACAATATTAAAAATTGCCATGCCCAAAGCATCGACCAGCAACATGTAATAGTTTGATACGTGAGGTAAATGACGAATAAATATTACGGCGATAAATATGGCGCTGTATGTTGCGTATAAGTAATCCGGTTCGGCTATCCAAAATACTGGCTGGTTTAACAATACGTCGCGCAGTGTGCCACCGCCGAGCGCTGTTACTGACGCGACAACCACAACACCAAAACCTCCAATGTTTTTTTCATGGCCCATCAGAGTACCTGAGATGGCAAAAAACGCTACCCCGATCAAATTTAACAAATGAAAATAGTCAGATGCCATTGTGGTCTCCATACCATTACCAAAAAAGTAGCTTATTAGGATAGCGTACTGATGATTTATTTAGCCTGAACATAGGTATTGTGCATGATTAAGTTTTAAAACAGTGCTTGCAGGGCTCTTATATTCTCAGTACAAGAATGCAAATAAGCGCTGATACAGATAAATTCGGCACTATAAATTGACTTAAATCGCAAATAAATTGAACGCATTAAATGGTTGTTCGTCCATAAATCATTGCTATTAGCTGTTGTTATAGTTATAACTGATGTTGGTTGTTTCAGAAATTTCTGAAAGTAAAAAGGAGGTTGCCGAGTGTTTTGCACTCAAATTACCAGAATAATACCCATCTAATGCGCGTGCTTTGCGCCTCTCTAATTGGAGAAGTAAGTGAATAAACATGTTTTTGCTGCTGCCGCCCTCAGCTCTGTTATGGGCTTTACGCTTCCAGCGTTTGCTGATGTTCCAAACCCGATTGATACTCCATATTCCGGCACTATAAAAATAGCGGTTGATGCCACAGATCTAGCTCATCGTATTTTTAAAATAAACGAAACTATCCCTGTTAGTGCTGGTGAAATGACTTTGCTTTATCCACAATGGATACCTGGACATCACTCACCAGTTGGACCAATAAGTCAGTTGGCTGGATTGAAAATGTCAGCAAAAGGTAAAGTGATCGAATGGCAACGAGATCCTGGCAATGTATATGCTTTTAATCTTAAGGTTCCTAAAGGTGTACGTGAGTTGCATGTTGAATATCAATTCTTGTCACCACAAAGTTCAGCGCAAGGGCGCGTTATGATGACGCCAGAAATGCTCAATTTACAATGGGATACAGTAGCGCTTTACCCTGCTGGGCACTATAGCCGTAAAATTAAATTTCAACCGAGTGTAACGTTACCAAAAGGGTGGCAGTTTGCTACTGCACTTGAAAAATCTTCGCAAAAAGGCAATACAGTTACCTTTGAGGGAATTGATTTTGAAAACCTTGTAGACTCGCCAATGTTTGCCGGTAGCCACTATAAGCGTGTTGATTTAAACCCAAATGCAGATACTCCGGTGTTCTTAAATGTCTTTGCCGATAAAGAAAAAGATCTTGAGATCAGTGCTGAAGGGTTAACAGCACACCGTGAGCTTATTCAACAAATGTATGCGCTTTATGGTGCACATCACTTTGATCATTATGACTTTTTACTTGCCCTGACAGATAAGTTAGGCGGTATCGGCATGGAACATCATCGCTCAAGTGAAAATAGCGCGAAAGAAAATTATTTTACTGACTGGGATAAGTCATGGGTCGGTCGCGATTTATTAGCACACGAATTTAATCATTCATGGAATGGTAAATATCGTCGCCCTGACGCATTATGGACACCGACCTATAACCAAGTTAAAGAAGCTAATGGTTTATGGGTATATGAAGGGCAAACACAGTTTTGGGGGCAAGTCATTGCGGCTCGTTCTGGACTTTGGAGCCAAGAAAATGCGATGGATATGCTAGCTCGTTTAGGTGCAACCTATGACCAAGGACGCCCTGGCATGGCATGGCGTAATATTTTAGATACAACCAACGATCCAACTATCGCTCAGCGTTCATCATTGCCTTATCGTAGTTATCAAATGAGCGAAGACTATTACTCTGGTGGAGAATTAATTTGGTTTGCAGTTGATGCAAAATTACGTGAATTGAGTAACAACAGTCATTCATTAGATGATTTTGCCCAGAACTTTTTTGGCGTAAATCCGGGTGATTGGAATGTGTTGACCTATAAATTTGATGATGTGATTAACACGCTTAATGGCATTGAAAAGTATCAATGGGATGACTTTATTAATTCGCGTTTAAAAGGCCATGTTAACTTATCTAAGTCGCTGGAAGACCAAGGTTGGAAATTGACTTATAACGATAAAGCATCTGATGGAATTAAAGCGATTGAAAGCCGCTATAAATCAACTGATTTACTTTATTCTCTGGGCTTTTCAGTAAATAAAGAAGGCAAAATGCGTGATGTATTATGGGATAGCCCTGCATTTAATGCGGGTCTTGCGCCAAGTATGCAAATTATTGCCGTTAATAATACTCAGTTTAGTGCTGATGCACTCAAAGATGCAGTGACAGATGCTAAAGGTTCAAAAGCGCCAATTAAGCTATTGGTGAAAAACTTTGATCAGTACAGTGAAATCCAGATTGATTATCATGATGGCCTTAAATATCCTCACCTTGAACGTATTGAAGGTAAGCCTGATTATTTATCACAGTTACTAACAGCACGATAAAATAAGTCCGTATAGGTTTATCAATACTTTTAAATATACCCACAGAGTGTGGGTATATTTATTCTATGCCAACCGATTATGATTTTGCATATACGCTGGTGTGCTGGTTATTTTTTCATTGCAAAGTAATCCACAACTAACTGCGTCATAGCATTCACGCCTAATTGCAGTGCTTGCTCGTCAGCGAAAAACTGTGGTGAATGATTACTTGCTGCCGTTTTTGCATCTTGGCCTTGTGGGGTAACACCTAAAAAGAAAAACAATCCAGGAGTTTCTAAAGCGTAATAGCTGAAATCTTCAGCGCCGGTGATCAAATCAGTGGTAATGATATTCTCAGCCCCAGCAACTTTAGTTAGTGTTGGCGTCATTTTTTGCGTGAGTTTTACATCGTTTACGGTGACAGGGTAGCCGTGGTCGATATGTACATCAGCTTTAGCACCACCGGATTCAGCGACCATTTCAGCTGTTTTCACTAAACGCTTTTTGATATCAGCGCGCATTGCTTGGTCAAAGGTGCGAATCGTGCCAATTAACTCGACACTATCCGGAATGATATTGGAACGTACGCCGCCATTAATAGCACCAAACGAAATAACTGACGGCGCTTTAGTAACATCAACTTGGCGAGATGAAATTGTTTGTGTGGCCATAATTATCTGTGATGATGCCACAATCGGATCAACACCATTCCATGGTCGTGAACCATGAGTTTGGCGGCCTTGTACATTGATTGTAAATGAATCTTCACTGGCCATAAGCGGACCTTCACGGAAGCCAATTTGGCCTGTGTTTAATGAACTGGTTACATGTAAACCAAACACGGCATCAGGTTTTTCTTTAAATAAGCCTTCTTTTAGCATGAGTTCAGCACCGCCTTCTTCACCTTCTGGGGCACCTTCTTCAGCTGGTTGAAAGACAAATAATACATCACCCGCTAAGTCATCTTGAATTTTAGCCAAAGATTCAGCTACAGCCATTAGAATAGCGACATGGTTATCATGGCCGCAGGCGTGCATAACACCGACTTCATTACCACGGTAGGTTGAGGTCTGAGTTGAAGCAAACGGTAAATCAACTTGCTCAGTGACAGGCAAGGCGTCCATATCGGCACGCAGTGCCACCAAAGGGCCTTTTTTACCACCTTTGAGTTTAGCAACTACACCAGTATGGGCTATCCCAGTTTGTACTTCGAGCCCCAGTGCTTTTAAATGTTTAGTAATGTATTTAGCCGTTTCAAATTCGCGGTTACTAAGCTCTGGGTATTGGTGAAGATGGCGTCGCCAAGTGATCACTTTTTCACTTACACTGTGGTTAGCTTTTTTTAGATTCTTGTTGAGCTGTTGATCAGGAGCTGCTGCAAAACTTGGTGCAGATAACGTACTTAGCAATAAGCCGCTGTAAATAACTTTGTGTAACATAGTGATCCCTTTTATTATTTGATTATTAAAACTAATGTAGAGTAAAACGATATGAATGAACAGGACCGTGCGATAATTAACCAAGGAAATTGGTTTAGTAGCCGCTCGGAAGAATTTCAACACCAGCTATTGTTACATGCAAAAGTAATTAAACTCGATGCGGGTGAAGCATTATTTTTAAGAGGAGATGAAAATGCGGGTTTATACGCTGTTGTTAATGGAGTTATGCGAGTCAGTGGAGTAAATGGAGAAGGTAAAGAAGCGGTACTGAGTTTTATAGATCCCGCTATTTGGTTTGGTGAAGTTGCTTTATTTGATGGTGGTTTGCGTACCCACGATGTTTATGCACAAACACCCGCTCGATTGCTACATGTACCGCATCGGGCACTGATACAATTATTAACAATCACGCCTGTTTATTGGCATGATTTTGGTGTTTTACTTTCACAAAAAATGCGGCTGCTGTTCACTTCATTAGAAGATCATGCTTTATTAACTGCACAGCAGAAAGTCTGTAAACGGCTGGTTATGATGGCAACCATGTCGCTGCCCAGTAATACCGCTACTATTATGTTATCGCAGCAACAACTCGCAGATATGACCTATTTAACTCGTCAAACTATTAATCAAATCTTGCAGTTATTAAGTGCAAAAAAGCTTATTTCCCTGCATTACCAGCGTATAGAAATTCTTGATAAACAACAGCTGGCTTTACTTGTACATTAGCTGCGTTATTATTTTTACCTGATATGGGTTCATTGGCCTTAAATTTGCTTTATAAAATAAAACTATCAATGGATTTGAAGCAATGATCTCACTAACATTTAATAACCATTACCGTACAGAACCTTATAACCTCCTGTGCAAGCGAAAAGCATAAGCCGTTCTAAAGCGGCAACCGAATTGCCAGAAACGGCAAAAAATAGCCAAGTTGATACTGTTAGTAGCCTTAAAAACCCTTCATATGGAAAGACTTTTTAGAAAAAGCAAATGAAGCGCTTATTTATCAACGATTAGGTGTTGATAAAGATAAAATAGCTGAACTTAAGGCCGCGATTGAAAAGCTGACAGAAAAAATACAACAGCAGGGGGGAATGACGAATTAGCAAAACAAATGGAATCGTTACAAAAAATGCTTGGACAAGAATATCAAAAAGGCCGTGAGTTACAATCTAAAACTCCAGATCACGATAAAGGTAAAATCATAAGCGCATTTGTATAAGTGGATTTTACAAATGTCGGGTAGAAGACATTCTCGCGTTGTGTTAACTGCTAAAGTAAATAATAAGATAATTATATAAAGTAGAGAAAATGAAAACACTGCAACAACAACTGGGCAATTATGGCTTATATCACCGTTCAAAACGCAATGTACTCACACACTTTTTTGGTATTCCACTCATTGTATACGCTGTATTGTGTTTATTAGCGCGTATTTATTTACCGGTTGCTGATCATGTTATCAATGGCGCTCATGTTTTTGTGTTAGCTACTGTGATTTATTATTTACTGCTTAATGTCTCACTAGGTTTGATAATGGCTGTTATTTTAGTAGTAATGAGTATAGCGGCTGCGCCAATTGCATCACTTAGTTTTACTAGCTGGTTAGCTGTTAGTATAGGTGTTTTTGTGTTTGGCTGGGTTTTACAGTTTATTGGGCATTATTTTGAAGGTAAAAAACCAGCTTTTGTTGATGACTTAATCGGGCTTATCATTGGGCCATTATTTGTGCTTGTTGAGGCGCTTTTTTTACTCGGACTATATAAACAACTTGAGCAACAGATCACAGACATTGCGGGTCCTACAAAGCCTTAATAATAATCATAGGTAGAGCATGAACTTTAATAATAAAACGGTGTGGATCACCGGGGCATCATCAGGTATTGGTAAAGAGTTAGCGATACAGTTAGCACACTTAGGCGCTAATATTATTTTATCAGCCAGAAGTGCAGATAAACTAAATCAACTTTGTAGCGAGTTACCGGCTGGACAACACAAAGTAATACCTCTTGATTTATCACAACCTGAACGGGTACTTGAGTATGTTACAAATAGTATGGCTACGATTGGTAACGTTGATATTTTAATTAATAATGGTGGCGTGTCGCAGCGTAGTTTGTTTTTAGAAAATGAATTTATTGTGTATCGTCAACTTATGGAAGTTAACTATTTTGGTTTGATTGCGCTAACTAAAGCGGTATTACCGAGTATGGTTAAAAATGGCGGCGGCTGTGTAGTATCAATCAGTAGTGTCGCAGGTAAAGTTGGCTCTAAATTCAGAACCGGTTACTCAGGCTCTAAATATGCAGTTGTTGGTTTTATGGATTGTTTGCGAGCTGAAGTGGCCGATAAAAACATTCATTGTTTGACTATCTGCCCAGGCTCTATAAAAACGGCTATTGCTCATAATTCACTTAATGAACATGGTATTGCGCAAAATAAGGCTGAACACTCCATTGAAAATGGTATGGATGTAACGGCTGCTGTAAAGCAAATGGTCAGTGCAATAGCTAAACGTAAAGATGAAGTGGTGGTTGGCGAGGGGATCAGTGGCTGGGCTCCGACTATAAAACGTTTCTTTCCTAGCTTTTTTAATCGTATGACAGCGAAAAAGAATTATCGTTAAACAAACGATGAATAATACCGTCGTGCTGGTATGCATTAACAGCGGCTTTATAGTTTATAAATTAGCTATAAATTGATGTTTTTGCTGTATTAGTAAACAGTTGTGCGTAGAACGATGGGTTAGAGTGTAGAAAAAACAGGCGATCGTTTATGATCTCGCTGGAATTGGTCTTTTATACTTGCACCGATAATTATATGCCCTTAAAGTAGCTAAAATGATGTAAACGAGTGATGAATACTGTGGAACAAAAACAACTTAAAGAATTAACACCAGAAGAACAAGAACAAGCAAAGCAGCAAAGTATTGCATGGCAACGTGAGTGTTTTCAAAATGCACAAAAGCATTTAGCAGAGAAGGGCGTAATGCCAAAAACTTTGCTAGAAAAAGAAAGCCGCTTTATCGCTCCGTTATGTGCCCTATGGAAGTTTAAAGGCCAAGACGGTAAAAGTTATTGGGTTATCACCGGTCGCTTACCAACGGATCATGCGTTAGCATCAGTTGCCGAAAATGCGCGTGATGCGCTGCGATATTTTTCTCTGCAATGGCAGTTAAAAGCAGATCAAATTATGCAAACTGGTGGACACGATAAAACTAAAGTTGATTTTGCAAACCTACTAATTAATCGTGCGCATGGTATTTATGAAATGTACGAAAAAGAACAGCTGTGGGCAAATGAAGTTAATTAATCTGAAAGCTTATTTATAATTTTAACTTAAAGATTTTAATATAAAAAACAGCTTTAAAAATTAAAAAAGCGAACGTGTTATGTGGAGTTACACATTAATATGTTCGCTTTTTTTTATGCCTATTGCATTAAATTGGTGGTTTTTAACTCGCTAGGATGGCCATTTTTAATAAATTTTTATCAATGCACCAGTGTAAATGGTTTCGTATTGAATTTATTAATGGGGCATTGCATACGAAGCCGTGGAATACCTGCTTCCATAAACACACAACCTTGTTGTTCAAAGCCATTACGTTTAAACCGTTCTACCTCATTTAAAATACAATTAATGCTGACGCAATCACAACCTTGCTGTTGTGCAAGCTCAACGATATAATTCAGCAATGAACGATAGACGGAGCGATTACGGTGCTCTGGCAGCACCGCAATACGGCCAATAAGGCCATCGCTACATAATCGGCCTGTTGCAACTGGGCCTTGGCTGTCATCTGTTACCAGTATATGATGAGCATACCTATCAAGATTATCAAACTCGATATGTTTGGGAATATGTAGTTCACATACAAATACCCGCTCTCTGATCTGTTGTAGTAACTCCTTACCTATATCCCATTCTACCTTGTTGATATGATAGCCCATACAAACACACTCCTAGCAAAACCAAATCCCCTCATTAATTAGTGTAGTAAAGGTTTGTATAAAAACTAAACTATTTTTTGAACTATTTAGTTGCTCTGCTGTCACCATAGTGTGGTCAGTGAGTAATTTAACCGCAGTTAAGTCACTAACAGGGAGCGGGTAGTTTTCACCATTTACGCTGAGAAGTATTTCATTTTCAAAAACTTGATACAATGCACGGGTGCCACCGAGGCGCTCAAAAATCACATCATTATCATTCAATAGCTCAGCTATTTGCTCACTATCAAATAAATCTTCTGGTGGCATTAAATCCATTTCATGCTTAGGTTGACTAAGTGTATTACCTAACCAAGATTTAAGTAATGCATCGTCATTTAGGGCCGCTTGCATTAATAGTTTAATGTTTTCGACTTCGCAAGCTTGGATCTCACCTTTAGAATCGCGCAGTGTTATTGCAGGGTCTTGATAACGGCTATTTCCCGCTTCTTTATCAATAATGTGATCAGCAAAGTTTGATAATAGATCGCGTTGATTTGGTGCACGAAATCCGATCGAGTAGTTTAATGCGTTTTCTACAGCATAACCTTCATGTGGACAGCCCGGCGGGATGTATAAAATATCGCCTGGTTCTAGGATGCAATCAATCACGGCTGGAAATTGTTCAACTTGTAATAAACTTTTATTTTGTGCAAATTGTTTTAGTTTATTATCTGGCATACCGACACGCCAATGACGCTTGCCTTCACCTTGAATAATAAATACGTCGTATTGATCTAAATGCGGACCGACTCCACCCCCAGGCGTTGAAAAGCTGATCATTAGGTCATCAATACGCCAATTAGGAATAAACCGAAATGGTTCCAGCAGCTGCGCAGCATTAGGATGCCAATGATCGACTGCTTGTACGAGTAGGGTAGAATGTTGCTCGGTTAGTAATTCAAAATCTTCAAATGGGCCATGATGCGCTTGCCAGTCATTATCATGATTAGTGATAATACGCGATTCAATGCTCTCTTCCATGGCAAGACCGGCAAGCTCATTAGCATCAAGCGGGTCGGCAAAGTCTGTAAACCCTTGCTTGATCAAGAGCGGTTTTTTTTGCCAATACTGTGTTAGAAAGTCTTGCTCGGATAAGTCGTTAATCGTTAATTGATACATGCTGCGCCCATTAAAATGAAAAAAGCGAAAGGCAAGAGCCTTTCGCTTTATAGTGTATATAAAATAAGTTGTCGCAGAAAGCTTAAACTAGGTTGTCGATAAACTCGACAGCACGACCAATATAGTTAGCCGGTGTTAGTTTTTTCATTTCTACTTTTGCTTCTTCCGGTAACTCTAAACCATCGATGAAGTCAGCCATGATCTCTTGATTTACACGTTTACCACGGGTTAAATCTTTTAGCTTTTCGTATGGTTTTTCGATACCGTATTTACGCATTACCGTCTGAATTGGCTCTGCTAGCAGTTCCCAGTTCTGATCTAACTCGTCAAGTAAACGTTGCTCGTTTACTTCTAACTTGCTTACACCTTTTAGGGTTGATTGGTATGCAATTAGCGCATAACCCATACCAACACCTAAGTTACGCAGTACTGTTGAGTCAGTAAGGTCACGTTGCCAGCGAGATACCGGCAGCTTTTGCGCTAGATGAGCGAAAATAGCATTTGCTAGGCCTAAGTTACCTTCTGAGTTTTCAAAATCAATCGGGTTAACTTTATGTGGCATAGTTGATGAACCAATTTCACCCGCAATGGTTTTTTGTTTAAAGTGATTTAGCGCTATATAGCCCCATGCATCACGGTCAAAATCTAATAAGATAGTGTTAAAGCGAGCAATCGCATCAAATAACTCGGCAATGTAGTCGTGCGGTTCAATTTGCGTTGTAAATGGGTTGAATGTTAACCCTAGGCTAGTTACAAATTGCTCAGCATGATTGTGCCAATCGTAATCAGGGTAGGCACTGAGGTGAGCATTGTAGTTACCTACTGCACCGTTGATTTTACCTAGCATTTCAACTTGTTCAATTTGGTCACGTTGACGCTTTAAACGCATATATACGTTGGCAAATTCTTTGCCCATAGTTGAAGGTGTTGCAGGTTGACCGTGAGTACGTGTCATCATAGGTACTGCTTTGTACTCAATGGCTTTTTCTTTAATTGCATTAAGTAGTTGATCACAGTAAGGAAGTAATACTTCGTTACGTGCTTCAGTGAGCATTAAACCGTGAGACAGGTTATTGATGTCTTCTGATGTACATGCAAAGTGAATAAATTCATTAATTGCATGTAACTCGGCGTTGTCAGCTACTTTTTCTTTTAATAAGTATTCAACGGCTTTAACATCGTGGTTTGTAGTACGCTCGATATCTTTTACACGTTGCGCATCGGCTTCGCTGAAGTTATCAACAATCGCGTTAAGTAAAGCATTGGCTTCGTCGCTAAATGCCGGTACTTCTTTGATCGCATCAGCTGCTGCAAGGGCTTGTAACCAACGAACTTCGACTGTTACACGGTATTTTATCAAGCCAAATTCGCTGAAAATACTGCGTAGTTCAGTGGTTTTGCTGCCGTAGCGACCATCCACCGGAGAGATAGCTGTTAACGCTGAAAGCTCCATAATAACTCCTAAATTTTAGTTTTGAACGATAATTAAATATGGTTTTTAGCAATGGCGATAATTCTTCTTTTCGCAAAGAAAAAGTGACGGCGTTTACCGCCCATTTGTCGCCATAATACTGCACTGCGAATACCTGCTAATAATAATGCACGTATTTTGTGTTGTACTAATTGCTGTTTTAGTAAGTCAGGCTTGCCATAAACCTGAATTCGGTGCCCTAGGGGGCTAAGCACCTTTGAATAAATATCGGCAAGAGCCGTAATAACAGTGTCATCAGTAATAGCAAAGTGATCAAGACGTCGCTTGATATCATCAATGCTTTTACCAAGCTCTGCTAAGCTACTTGCTTTTGCGCTCAGTGCACGCTCAAGTTGCATTAAACCGCCAACGTATTTGACGATTTCAACATCTTTCTTTTCACCTGCACTGAGTTGATCAAGTAAGATTTTATAACCATCTCTTAGATTCTCAGTGCCTTGATACACATCACTGGGTGAATCAGGGGAGGTTTGTACAATACTGGTTAATAGTTTTTCTAATTCGTAATCGTTGCTACTGCCGTACTGCGCTATTTTTTGAACTTGTTTAGCAACTTGGCACATGGCTGCTAATGCCATGACTTGGTGTTCATTCATTATTTGATCACCGAATCAATAATACCGCCACCTAAACATATTTCGTTGGCATAAAATACCGCAGATTGTCCTGGGGTTACTGCTTTTTGTGGTTCATCAAATAATACTCGGGCAAAACCATCATCGCCAACGAGCAGCGTACAGTTTAGGTCTTCTTGACGATAGCGAGTTTTTACCGTGCAGCGGGTGGTACCTTTTGGCCCAACACGATCAACCCAGTGTAATTGGTTGGCATTTAGTCCATTGCTGTAAAGACGCGGATGGTCTTTACCTTGACCAACAATCAATACGTTGCGTTCTAAGTCTTTATCTACTACATACCATGGTTCGCCAGAGCCTTCTCTCATGCCACCAATTAGCAAACCTTTGCGTTGACCGAGAGTGTGATACATTAAGCCTTCGTGCTCACCAACGTTGTTACCGTCTGTGTCTTCAATAACACCCGGTTGTGCAGGTAAGAATTTTTGTAGGAAGTCTTTAAACTTACGCTCACCGATAAAGCAAATACCGGTACTGTCTTTTTTATCGTGGGTAATTAAGTCTTGCTCTTCAGCAATGCGACGCACTTCAGGTTTGGCAATATCACCAACTGGGAACAGCGTTTGTGCAATATGTTCATGACTTAATGTGTATAAAAAGTAGCTTTGGTCTTTGTTATCATCAAGACCACGACACATAACGTATTTATCATCGCGTAATTCACGGCGTACATAATGGCCCGTGGCTATAAAATCAGCGCCAAGCGCCGTTGCTGCAAATTCTAAAAAAGCTTTGAATTTGATTTCTTTATTACACATGATGTCAGGATTTGGCGTACGGCCTGCTTTATATTCAGCAAGAAAGTACTCAAATACGTTATCCCAATATTCTGCGGCAAAATTAACTGTGTGTAGTTCAATCCCCAGCTTGTCACAGACTGCTTGCGCGTCTTTTAAATCGTCGGCAGCAGCGCAATATTCATCATTATCATCTTCTTCCCAGTTTTTCATAAACAGGCCTTCAACTTGATAGCCTTGTTGTTTTAATAAATAAGCTGATACAGAAGAATCAACACCGCCGGACATGCCAACGATGACTTTAATGTGACTATTTTCGCTCATGGATAATTTCGCTTATACAGGTTGCTGTCATTTACACTACTAGAGCTTATGCGAACAAAACAGGGTGATAAAAGCAACCTTGATTGACTACATAGGCTATGAAAGGCCGCGATTATAGCATGTAAATCGACAGCCAAGCCACCCAAAATATGAGTTTTGTCGTGGGGTTAAGTGTGTATAAAAATCTTTGCGTAATTGAGCATTAAGGATATACGGGGGGTTAAGGCTATAAGTTTAGCTTCTAAGCTTGATATGGCTGAGTTTAAGTTGCAAAGGCTCTTTCAGCGATAGTGAAACTTAAACTCATGTATATGTAAGTTGTTATTCTACACCAATAAACCCGCCGGTTTGGTGTGTCCACAACGCGGCATAAATACCATTTTGTGCCAGCAGTTCTTCATGGCTACCTAGCTCTACAATGCCGCCCTCATCAAGTACGATGAGCCGATCCATTTGTGCAATAGTGGATAGTCGATGCGCGATGGCAATGACGGTTTTACCGGTCATTAAATCATCAAGACTAGCTTGAATAGCCGCTTCAACTTCAGAATCGAGCGCGCTGGTGGCTTCATCTAAAATTAATATCGGGGCGTTTTTCAGCAGCACCCGAGCAATGGCGATACGTTGGCGTTGACCTCCAGAGAGTTTTACGCCGCGCTCACCCACTTGGGCTGCAAAACCTTTGTTGCCTTTGCTATCTTCAAGGTCATCAATAAACTCTAGCGCTTTGGCTTGTTTAGCCGCTTTCATCATTTCTTCATCGCTGGCATCTGGGCGGCCATAAAGGATATTTTCTTTGACTGTCCGATGCAGTAAAGAAGTATCTTGGGTAACCATCGCAATGTACTTACGCAGGCTTTCTTGACTCACTTTTGAGATATCTTGGCCGTCGATGTTGATACTACCGCTATCAATATCGTAAAAACGTAGCAACAAATTAACGAGTGTTGACTTACCAGCGCCAGAGCGACCAACAAGACCTATTTTCTCTCCGGCTTTGATGTTGAGATTTAAGCCATTGATAACAGCGCCGCGATTCGTTTCGTTTGCGGCCTTACCATAGTTAAAATGCACATTATTAAAGTCAATTGCACCTGTGGTTACACTTAATGTGCTGGCATCAGGCAGATCATCGACTTCAATTGGGTTTGATAACGTTTTCATACCATCAGCGACAGTGCCGATGTTTTCAAACAAGCCACTAATTTCCCACATGATCCACTGCGCCATGCCATTTAAACGCAGTGCTAAGCTTACCGCAATTGCAATTGCGCCGGCACTAATGGCACTCAGAGTCCATAAATACAAAGATAATGCCGCAACACTAAATACTAAGAAGTAGTTAAGCGTTTGAATGGCAAAATTTAAACTGGTAACTAAGCGCATTTGCTTATACACAGGTTGTAAAAATACATCCATGCTGTCTTTTGCGTACTGCTCTTCACGTTGGGTATATGAGAACAATTTAATAGTCGAAATATTCGTATAACTGTCAACTATTCGGCCGGTCATCTCAGAGCGAGCGTCTGCTTGCGAGCTAGCCACTTTTTTGAGCTTAGGTACATAGTACATTTGGATCAAAATATACAGAGCTAACCATACAAGCAAAGGAAGCATTAAGCGCCAATCGGCTTCGGCTACTAAAAACACCATAGCGCCAAAATAAACCACTATGTACATTAATACATCAAGTAGTTTCATCACGGTTTCACGCACCGCGAGGGATGTTTGCATTACTTTGGTGGCGATGCGCCCTGCAAATTCATTTTGGTAAAAGCTCACACTTTGGCGAAGCAAGTAGCGATGTGCTAACCAACGAATTGACATCGGGTAATTACCTAACAAGGCTTGGTGCAATATCGCAGAATGAAAAAACACCACGATAGGTAGGACAACAAGTAGCACTATCGCCATTTTTATGAGTTCAGATTTTTGCTCAACAAATAATGTTTCAGGGGTGTAGATACTTAGCCAATCAACAAGCTGGCCCATATAGCTAAACAGTGATACTTCTAAAATCGCGAGCAATGCTGCGCTTAGCGACATAAAAAATAGCGAGACTTCCATACCTTTAGTGTAGTGACGACAAAATGCAAATAGCGTCGCAGGAGGCTGGGTAGGCTTTTGTTCGGGAAACGGCTTGATCATCCGCTCAAATAATCGATACATTTTAATATCTTGAATAGCAAAAATGGCGTTAACTATATCACTGAAAAGCGACAAAAACAGGTTTGCATAATGATCTTTTTGCTTGTTTGTCGGTTATTACAAAACAACAGTGACTACCATTTTATTTTGCCAATCAGCATATCTTTAAACATCACCCAGTCTGCCCATAAGCTATAAAACGGGTATTTGAAGGTAGCAGGGCGGTTTTTCTCAAAGAAAAAATGACCAACCCAGGCAAAACCATAACCAATAATGGGTAGCAACCACAACAGCATAAATTGTTGGCTATACAGCACATACAAAACGATAATAAGCACCAAAGAGCTACCAAAAAAATGTAACCGTTTGCAGGTAATATTTTTATGTTCTTGTAAGTAGTATGGGTAAAACTTCTTAAAGCTAGTAAATTCTGGTGTACTTTTCATATCACATATCTTGTTAATGCTAGCTATTACTTGAAAAAAGGCGTTGGTGTGTTTTAAACGCATACTCGTCAGTCATGCCACTTAAATAATCACAAATTACTCTGTGTGTATTACCATTTTGTTGTTGTGCTAGGCGAAACACATTTGCTGTGGTTTCAGGTAAAAGTCGTAATGGTTCGCAGGCAAATGCTTCAAATAATTCAATAATTAACTTTTGTCCTTTAAACTCAATTTGCTGCATATGTGAAGCACGAATGAGTCGTTGATAAATAAATGACTTTAAAGTCTCAAGTAAATGCTGATAACAGTGGGGTAGTTCAACGGTGTAATTTAAAATTGGATTTTCAAACTCAAGTTCTGTGTGCACAATGGATGATTGAGTAATAAATAAGTTTACTAATTCCCCAATCACATCTTTACGTTGTGCTTCGCTACCTAAAAATAGCCGCTCGGTTAAGTTACTGTCGCCAAGCCACTCACATTGCACAAGCTCAAGTGCGGGTAAGGCATGATTTTGCCACTCTTTTAGGGTGATTTGCTCTGTTGCAATTGCGTCTTCAAGGTCATGTACGGCATAAGCAATATCGTCGGCAAGTTCCATAATTGCTGCATCAAGGGATTTAAAACTGGTTTTAGATCTAAACTCATCGACGGCCTTAAAATCGCCTAAGCGTTGTTTATCAGCGTCAGATAAAGGCGCTACAATCCAGTCAAAGGTCGCTTTATCATCCTTGTATAAACCTTTTGCTGGACGCCAGTCGTCAGCTTTTATAAATGCACGTTGCGGATCATGATGTGGGATGGTGTGCCATAAGTCATCAATAAAAGCCGGGTATTTTATAAAGCCAAGCAAAGTACGGCGCGTTAAGTTCATACCATGACCATCACTGTATGGTTCGAGTCTTGAAACAATGCGCAGTGTTTGTGCATTGCCTTCAAAACCACCATGTTCACGCATCATGTAGTTAAGGGCAATTTCACCGCCATGGCCATAAGGAGGATGGCCTATATCATGCGCCAAACAAAGCGTCTCAAGCAAACTAGGGTCGGGAAAATGTGTGAAGTCAGGGTGTTGTTTCTCTAAATGACGAAGTAAACCACTGCCAATTTGCGATACCTCTAAAGAATGAGTTAATCGTGTACGATGAAAATCATTTAGGCCAATTCCCATTATCTGAGTTTTAGCTTGCAAACGTCTAAATGCAGCTGCATGGATTATCCGGGAGCGGTCTACTTGCCACGCTGAGCGATTGTCATTAGGGCGAAACTTGTTTTGATTTATTATGCGGCTTTGCCAGTCTAATTCCATTAATGAGTATCCGGTAACTTTTTTAGCGTTTCTATGCGCATAATTGTAGCTGATTTTTTTAGATTATAAATCCTTCAAATGGGTATATTCGCCTTTATTGAAGGGCTTAGGTATAATGAATGGTCAGATGCGTGTGGATATACCATGCATAAATGTTAGTTTCTTTGAGAGAATACATGCTTAAGTATCTTTTTCGTTTAATCGTTAGCCTATTTTTTATTTGGGCATTGAGTTACCCATTTATAGAAAAATCGGATCCAGTTATTGAGGACGAAACAACCTCAATCAAGCCACAAGTCAAAAAGAAAGAAAAGCCATTACATAATGTTAAACTTCCTGACTTTGATGGTTTTAGTGATGTAAAAGAAAAAAAACATGCTTTTTTTAACTTTATTCGGCCGCATGTTGAGGCTGAAAATAAAAAAATTCTGCAGCAGCGGGCAACGTTGGAGATTGCATTGATGATGATGCAATACGATGAGCCATTAAGTCGCACGCAAACCAAGCAAGTTAAAACGATTTTAAATAGCTATAAATTACCAGAAACGATTGATAGTTTGTCTTTGCGTAAGGCATTAAGCCGAGTTGATATTATTCCTAAAGAGTTAGCGCTGATGCAAGCGGCCAACGAATCAGCATGGGGAACGTCTCGATTTGCTCGAATAGGTTTAAACTTTTTTGGTCAGTGGTGTTATAGCAAGGGCTGCGGTATGGTGCCTAATCGTCGTAATACCGGTGCAGATCATGAGGTGGCTGCATTTAAATCTGTGCGCGCAGCCGTGACTTCTTATTTTAAGAATATTAATACTCATGCTGCCTATAAACATTTACGTAGTATCCGCGCCGATTTACGTTTACAAGAAAAGCCAATTTCAGCGACTAAACTAAGCTACGGATTAACCTCATACTCTGAGCGTGGTGAGGCGTATATCGAAGAATTAAATCAAATGATCAACCAAAATAGAGCCTACTTTGATGAATAACCCAGTACGTAGTATCAGTCATATTATGGCAGCTGCCGCTGTACTAATAGCAACATTTACTGTGCAAGCAAAAGAGTTTGTGGTCTCCTATGATGGCTTTTATGATCGTTTAAAAGTCGTCAATAAAGGTGATTTTCAATTTGCTCAGGTCAATTTTTATATCACCGACATTGCTAGTAATGATGAATGTTTAATTAAAACCGGGCGCATTATTACTGAGCGAGAGGAGTTTCCACTTAATTACACTGAGCATGCTCAGCTTTTACTTCCTTTTGATAAACAACTTGATACAAATAAAGCTGTGGTGGTTATCGAGCCTCAGAACGAAAATCACGATTGCCAGTTAAAACTGCAAATTGAAGCGCGTGAGTTTAATAATAGTAATTTGAATAAACACCAGTTGTATCAGCTTAATAATGAATTTGATGAATTATTATCGGATCTGTCGGGTTTTTTTGTTAGCAAACTGATGAGCTTTTTATTGCCTGAACAACAAGGTGTAGTGCTGACTTTTGCAGATCCAGTCACTATTGCCGATCCTGCTTTTGATTGCCAAGGGGCAATTTGTCATGTCAGAGTTACTGAGCAGTGGGAAGACGATAAAACAGCATTTGCTGTGTCGGTGCCATTACTAAAAGTAACGCCATGGATAGCTAAGTAGTAAAAAACAGTTCAGCAAGCGTTGTTAACAGCAGCGCTTGATTTATGTTATTACTAATCAAGAGTAATCAAGACTAATTAAAAAATATCCTTCCATATTTACTAATCAATGCCTATGAATGACCATGTTTTTAGGCAATTCAGTTACACGCAGCCCAAAGCACGTTAAAATACAGTCATTATAGATTTAAAATAATTCCTTAGATATGAATAAAACCCATGTGATTGAATGCCTGCGTTTTGCTTTAGAAGCGCAACTTACTACCGCGCAGGCTGCTGCAAAGACAGCCCATGACACCGCCACTCATGAAGAAAACATTGCTGAAAATAAATACGATACATTAGGCCTAGAAGCTGCCTATTTGGCACAAGGGCAAGCACAGCGTGTGAATGACTGCCATTTGAGTATTATCGAGTTTGAAAAGGCATTTAAAATCGCTGTATCAAGTAAAGTTACCATTGGTTCGCTGGTCTGTATCTGCGATGAAGACGAAAATCTAAAATGGTATTTTTTAGGACCACTTTCTGGTGGTTTAAGCATTAAAATAAAAGACACCACAGTGTATGTTCTCACACCACTGTCGCCATTAGGTCAATTACTGATGGATAAGCAACAAGGTGATGAGTTTAGTTTTACAATAGCAAATAAATCCACGTTATTAGAAATTGTTTCAATAAGTTAGTGGTGCTGAAAGGCGCTTTAACCAGCTTTATTAGACCTTACTGTGGTTGATTAAATTTACTTATCTTAACGCTAAAAATTACTCGTTGGTAAGGTAGCGAAAAACCCTTTATAAATCACCTGTAGATTAAGCAGTAGCTGAATCTAAAGCACCCATCCTGTTAAGTACACCAGTAGCACAACAATGACTTAGCAGTATGGGTGTTTCTATTTACATTCACTCTTATATTTGTATTTTGACTTATTTTAGGAAAAGTCGTGTTTAAAACCTTGATTGTGGTTGATAACAACGAGCAGGCACTTGCTCATTCATTCGAAAACGTAATTACCTTCAACACTTACTTACGAGATTACCCAAAGCATAATGAGCCAAAAACGCGCATTATTAATCTATGCGACTCAAGCCAATACTTGAGTAAAGGCTATTATTGCTCATTACTTGCTGAGGCACGTAAACATCAGGTATTACCAAGTGTAAAAACGATTAATGCGCTACGTAGTGGCCAAACTTTAATGCTTAATGTTGGTCATCTTGATGATGCCTTATATTTTGGGCACGCAGTAAATGAATTACAAAACAAAGCGGCAAAAATGGTATTTAAACAATATCCAGCGCCTATTTTATTTGTAGATGAAGCTGGGCTGTTACAGCAAGGTTCATTGGCGTCGCTTAATGCTCAGCAGCATCAAGACTTTGTTGCTAAATTAACTGAGTTTACGCAAACACAGTGGCGTATAAGCAGTACGCAAAAACGTTACCGCTGGGATATGGCTATTTTAGTTGATCACAATGAAAAAGTACCACCAAGCGATAAAGATGCTATAGCCCGTTTTATTAAAGCGGCAGCTAAACATGGTATCTATGCTCAAGCGCTAAGCTTTGACGAAATAGATAATATCGCTCAGTTTGATGCGCTATTTATTCGCCAAACAACTGCAATTGACCACCCAACTTATCGTCTGGCAAGTAAGGCGCAGAGCCTAGGATTAGTGGTGATTGATGATGCTGAGTCTATTTTACGCTGTTGTAATAAAGTGTATTTGCATGATGCGTTTAATTATCAAAAAGTACCGAGCTTAAAAACCGTAGTAGTAGCTGATCAAAGTGATGAAACCATCAGTCAGCTTGAAGAGGCATTTACTTATCCATTAGTGCTTAAAATGCCGGAAGGGTCGTTTTCAAAAGGTGTCTACAAAGTAACTGATCGCAATGAGCTGGCAGCAAAATTGGCTGAGCTATTTGAATTTAGCGCTTTAGTTCTAGCCCAAGAATATATGTACACAGAATACGATTGGCGAGTAGGGGTACTAAATGGTCGTGCTATCTATGCATGCCGTTATTTAATGGCTCGCAATCATTGGCAAATTTATAATCATGATGCAAAACGGTTTTTCTCTGGTGGTTTTGAAACACTGCCTACTTTTGAGTTGCCAAAAGCAGTTTTAGATGCGGCATTAAAAGCATGTAAAACTGTGGGCAAAGGGCTCTATGGTGTGGATGTTAAAGAACACCAAGGCCGTGCATATGTGCTTGAAGTAAACGATAACCCAAGTATTGACCATAAAGTAGAAGATGGTTACTTAGGTGATGAACTCTATATGATCATTATGGAAGAATTTAAACAACGCCTCGAAGCACGAGGCCGGAGTTAATGACCGAGCATAGTGTGGCAGTTCGCGCTGCCACAGATAGCGATTTAAAAGCGTTACTTGAGATAGAGCAGCAAAGTTTTAATCAAGATAGATTAAGTGCGCGTAGCTTAAAGCGCTGGATTGCAGCCAAACATGGTATTTTAATGGTTGCAGAGTTAGATCAACAGATACTCGGCTATGGCTTAGTGTGGTGTCATAAAGGCACTCGTTTAGCACGTTTATATTCGCTAGCAGTTGCACCAAATGCACAAGGCAAAGGCATTGCTCAGCAGCTTTTGAAAGCACTAGAAAGAGCAACGGCTGAACGCGGGCGGTTATTTATGCGTCTTGAAGTGGCGGTAAATAATAAAGCTGCAATCGCACTTTATGAAAAGCTTGGCTATCGGGTATTTGGGCAATACAGTGACTATTATGATGATCATAGTGATGCCTTGCGGATGCAAAAAAACATTCGTAAAACTAATGAGCTTGAGTTTTCGCGTGTAACGCCTTGGTATCAGCAAACAACCGAATTTACTTGCGGGCCAGCGGCATTACTAATGGCAATGTCATCAATAAAAAAAGCGATTATTTCACAAGTGAATGAGCTTGATATTTGGCGTGAAGCAACCACTATTTTTATGACCTCTGGTCATGGCGGTTGTCATCCATTAGGACTTGCTTTAGCTGCCAATAAACGCGGTTTTACAGCCGATGTGATTATTAATACACGTGATACATTGTTTGTTGATGGCGTAAGAAGTGATAAGAAGAAAGCAATTTTACACACGGTTCATAATCAATTTGTGGTTGAGGCAATTAATCACAAACTAGATGTGAAGTATCAAGACTTAACCCTTGAGCACATAGAGCGCTGGTTAGCAGCCAAAATGGCCGTGGTGCTATTGATCAGTACGTATCGCTTTGATGGTAAAAAGTCACCGCATTGGGTGTGTGTAACGCATTTAGATGAGCATTGTCTATATGTTCATGACCCTTTTTGTGAAAGCGATAAACAGCTGGCGATTGATTGTCAACACGTACCAATCGCTAAGAGTGACTTTTTAAAAATGGCCAGTTTCGGTAGTTCTCGTTTGAGTACGGCACTGGCTATACACATGCAGTAATTTTAGGATTTTGAGTGACTTTTTTTGAATTAGTAGATATCGCCCCCTATTCGTGGTCGGCAATAGGCAGTGCTGCATTTTGTGGCGCTTTGATTGGTATGGAACGCCAGTTACGAGGCAAACCAGTAGGAATAAGAACCTCAGTACTGATTATATTAGGTACTTATTTGTTTTTAGCCACGGCGTTTATGCTCCATGGTGATGTTATTGACCACTCGCGAGTGGTTGGTCAAATTATTACTGGCATCGGCTTTTTAGGTGCTGGAGTGATGCTCGCTAAAGATGGTGCTGTGGTTGGGGTAACATCGGCGGCAACTATCTGGGTTTTGGCATCTATTGGTGTAGTGATTGCAACCGATAATTTATTGGCAGCTATTAAACTATCCATTTTAGTGGTGGGTATTTTATATGGTGTAGATGTCCTTGAAGCTAAGTTTAAAAGCTTAAGTAAAGGTGTACACGCTAAAGTTAAAAGTTATCACAAACGATACTATCGAAAAGAAATTAACGAGTCAGAACGCCACTAAGAGTGGCGTTTTTATGTTGATAAAGTCATGCTTTGATAGCTCAATGCATCTTCAATAGGAGCAGGGCGACCAATAAAGTAACCTTGCACATTATCAACATTTAATTTTCTTAATGCGTTAAGCTCTGCTTGCGTTTCAATGCCTTCGGCAACAATCGTACAGTCTATTGCTTTAGCAAAGCCACACAGTGCCTTGGCCAGTAAAAACTTCCGATTGTCTTTATTTATATTTTGCGTAAGGCTGATATCTAATTTAATAATGTCGGCTTCTAGTTCTAAAATATGTTGAAACGACGAAAAGCCAGCACCTACATCATCAATAGCCAAACGTAGCCCTTTTTTTCGCAGTGGCGCTAATGCAGCTCGCATTACTGTATAGTCTGATATTGGTGAATGTTCAGTTATTTCTAATACCAACCTTGAACAATCGGCTCCTTGCAGAGTATATTCAAGTGCACCCGAGAGTATATGGGATGGTGAACAATTAATGGCGATATAAGTGGTATCATTAAATTGCGCAATATAGGCGAGGCTGTTTTTTATTGCCAGCATTTCCAGAGATTCATCTAGGCCCACATCTGTTGCCTCTTTAAACCAGAGATCAGGTGTTTTATAAGGTTTGGTAAAAAAGCGTGACAGTGATTCAAAGCCCGCAATTTTATTACTAAATAGATTAAAAATAGGCTGAAAATAAATACTTATATTGTTGCTTGCAATAACCTCTTCAATTGCTAATTTGGTTTGGCCATGCAATGCAGTGTTATGCAGGTTTTTTTCAATTAATCCAGTTGCAATTTCAGAGATTATGTTTAAAAAAGACAAGTCCCGCTCGTTTAAGCTTTCATCATGATGCGATTTGTAACAACAAAATGTACCATATAATTTACCATTTGAAAGATTGATAGGCACACCAATATAAGCGCCTATGTTTAACTTGTCGGTTACTGGCATTATTTGAGTAATTGGATTTGTTTTTGAATTGGTAATAATAGGGCTAAGCTGTTTCTCACTGATTTTATGGCAATATGTTTCATTAATAGGATCGGAATTGCCCACTTTAACCGTTTTATTCGCTGATGGATTATCGACAACTTTGAAAACGCGCTCATCGTTAATAAACTCTGAAATAAAAGCAACATCCATATTTAAATGTTTGCGCACCAATCCCAGCAAATTTGTCAATTTAGCATCGATTGTTGAATTATCTTTTTGATCCAAAAGCACATCGCTAAAATTTGCCGTCATGGCGCCTCCATGTAATTTTTAGCACTTTTAATGCTATTACTATAATTTATATAGATATAAACGTCTAATTAGCGTTTGATTTTATTTGCTGCTTAGTTCGGTTTTCTCTATCTATGATCGAGGGACTAGCTCGTTTAAAGATTTACAGTCCAGCGCGATTAAATCGGTTGTTAGTGGCCTAGCAAGTCCGGCATCTAGATGGTCCTTGTCGTACGCTTATCGTAATAATAAGAGTAAGCCTATGCTTTTGTTATTTTAGCGTTTGAGTAGGTATACTAATTGGGGAAGTTAAGATTTGTAAAAAATATTAATCTGACTACGCTAATAACCAGTGATTATTTATTTAGGTGTTGTTTAATGGAATCGAGTTGGCAAATAATACAGTGGAATGGGCCGAAAAGAATTGCATTACTGCTGTTTGCTTTCTTTTTTACAATACCGGTAGTGGCCCAACCAAGCTATCGTGTTGTGATATTAGTCGATGATAGTTATCCCCCATATTCTTACCTTAAAGACGGTGAGTTAGTGGGCTTATATGTTGATGTAGTTCGTCAAGCTGCCGATTTGGTCAGTGAAAAATATATTATAGAGTTGCAACCAGTACCTTGGAAGCGCGGTGTTGACGCACTTAGACGAGGAGAGGACTTTGCCTTACTACCTCCTTATAAAAATGTGCAAGGGCGCAGTTTTATTTGGCCTTACTCAGAGCCGCTGCATGAAGAAGTAATACAAGCTTTTTGTAATCCAAACTCAAGCTTACTCAAGATTGAAAACACAGAATATCCATTAAAGCCGATTAATGTTGGTATCAATGCAGGGTATCTCTTATTCGATCAAGCATTGAACACTGCCCTGGAGCAAAACAAAATAAAAATATGGGAAAACAAAGATACATTATCAAATATTTTGAAGCTGGCTAAAAATAGAATCGACTGTTATATCAATGACAAGTGGGCCATCTTATCAGGTATTAAAGCACTTAAGCAAAGCCATCCATTTGTTGATTTGAGTCAACTTCAGCAAGACAGAATTATTTTCAAGCGAACTGCTCACATTGGTTATTTGAAAGCGCCATCAGAAAAATTTCCATTTAAGGATGACTTTATTAAAGAAATGGACGCAGCATTAAAGTTAGTATTTGAAAGGCGTACTCAAATCGACAGCGATGGTAAATGATGCGCGTTAAACGTCGATACTCATGTTTAACCCGCACTGTATATTTTGCTATCTAAAAGGTTTAACTGTTTAAAAATAACACCCCGCAACTTATTAACCAAATAACTTTCTTCTAACCACTTTTCGATACTCGCTAGGCGTTTGCGAGAGCACTTTCTTAAACACGCGGGTTAAATGACCTTGATCATTGTAACCCACCTCTAAAGCAACCTCCTGAATTGATAAGTTAGATGATGCAAGTAGCTCTTTGGCTGTTTGTACGCGTAATTGCTGCCAATATTCAATGGGGCTTTGGTTGGTCGCAATGCGAAAACGGCGGGTAAAAGAGCGGTAACTCAAACTAAATAGTTGAGCGACCTCTGTTAAACTTTGTTCTGTGGTTAAGTTGTTTTTTAACCAAAATTGAATTTGCGCGATGAGTTCATCTGGATGCCGATCAACGGCGCCTTCAAGGTAGCGCTGATCTTCGTAAGGTTTCCTAATTTCGTGAGAAAAGTTGCGCTCAACATGCTGAGCGGCGGCCTGTCCGTAGTATTGGCTAATAATATGCACGATCACATCTGCTAAGGCATTTAGACTTGCCACACTGTATAAGCGCTCAGATTGAGTGATAAAAAAATCAGGCTTGAGCAGTACTTGTGGGTAGTCGCGTTTAAATTGTTCTGCATAATGCCAATGAGTGGTAGCGGGGTGACCATTTAATAACTTAGCTTCAGCGACTAAGCAATTGCCAGTACCCACGCCAATGATTGAGCTACCCGTTTGCCAGCTGCTGGCAAGCCACTGAACTAACCCAGAGTTTGCTCTGACAACAGGGCGAGGATTGCGCCAAATACCGGGCACAATAATCAAGTCACTGTAAGGTGCTGTGCCGTAGGTGTGATCCGGTAATATTGCTAAGCCGCTGCGATTTTTGATAGGTTCGCTGTCCTCAGCGATTAAATTAATCGTTAATGGCCGAAAAGTTCCGCTGTTTATATGCCCTTTGGCGTACGCCTCACCGGCTCTGAGCATTTCAATTGGCAAGGTGACACTGGTGATCAATAAGTGCTGGTATACCAAAATACTTATTTGCAAAGGGCTAAGTACCAAGTTGTTGTCCATTTAATTGCTCCGACCAGTTTGATTTGGCCTCATAGGCTCATTATTTGGCTATTTAAGCACAATGTTGATAATTAAATCCATCTAAACTGCAAGCTTCTCCTATAACACGTTTTCTCAAGGTAAATTATGACAGCATTACCCGTTATTATCGGCATGGGTGGAATTAACGCCGCAGGCCGTACTTCTTTTCATCAAGGTTATCGTCGTATCGTGTTAAATAACTTAGATACTCAAGCCCGGCAAGAAACATTTTTAGGCCTCGCCACGTTAATGAATTTAGTGAGTCTTGTGAATGGGCAACTGCAAGATTTAAAAGGCAATACTGTTGAGCAAAGCGACATAGAAGCACGCTTTGGTGAGCAAATTATTGCCGGTACGTTAATTCGCAAAATTGAAAAAGAGCATTTTGATGTCGATGCAACACCATGGCAGCAAAAAATGACGTTAACCGCGTCAGATGAAAGCGCCATTGTGTTTGAAACACGTCGTCGAGATTTACCTTCGCCGGTCCCTACAAGTTGGCAAGTAGAAGAGCTTGAAAATAAAAAAGTAAAAGTAACCATTGCGGCTCAGTTTGATATTAAACATGATTCTACTCGCGATAATCCGATTAAATCGGCTGGGCAACTACCAACAGGGTTTGATCCATCTATTATGTACAACAGTCGCTACCAGCCACGTGGTTTACAAGCCACTATTTTTGCTGCTACTGACGCGATTAAATCAACCGGACTTGATTGGCAACACATTATGAATAGTGTTGAGCCTGATAAAATTGGCACTTATTCAGCGTCGGTTATTGGTCAAATGGATGACAAGGGCTTAGGTGGTTTAGTAAAAGCGCGCCAGCAAGGTGATCGCGTCAGCACCAAGCAGTTAGCGCTTGGCTTAAATACAATGTCGACCGATTTTATTAATGCCTATGTGACGGGCAATGTAGGCACTACGTTTTCAACTTCAGGCGCGTGTGCAACATTTTTATATAACTTGCGCGCTGCAGTAAACGATATACAAGCAGGGCGTACACGTGTTGCTATTGTGGCAAGTGTTGAATGCGCAATTACCCCTGAAGTTGTTGAAGGCTTTGGTAATATGAGTGCGCTGGCGAATATTGAAGGTTTACGACGCTTGGATAACTTAAGCAATGATGATGAGCCTGATTATCGTAAAAGTAGCCGCCCATTTGGCGAAAATTGTGGCTTTACTTTAGGTGAAGGCGCACAAGTAGCGATTCTAATGGATGATGCGTTAGCACTGGAGTTGGGGGCAGACATTCTAGGCTGCGTGCCTGATGTATTTGTAAATGCTGATGGCGTTAAAAAATCAATTACATCACCGGGACCGGGTAATTATATAACCATGGCGAAGTCGGCGGCATTAGCCACGAGCTTATTAGGTAAAGAAGCATTACAACAACGTAGCTTTATTTTAGCGCATGGTTCAAGCACACCGCAAAACCGCGTAACAGAGTCATTAATTTATCATAAGGTGGCACAAACGTTTGCCATTGATAATTGGAAAGTAGCAGCACCAAAAGCGTATGTAGGGCACACAATTGCGCCAGCTAGTGGCGACCAATTAGCGATGGCGCTGGGTGTATTTGCACATAATATTATGCCGGGTATTACCACCATAGATAAAGTGGCCAAGGATGTGCATAACCAGTATTTAGATATTCGTACTGAGCATTATCAATGCGAAGACATGGATATTGCTTTTATTAATTCAAAAGGCTTTGGCGGAAATAATGCCACCGCCACTGTTTTGTCACCCATGGTGACCATGAAAATGTTAGCAAAACGCCATGGTAGTGCGGTGATGGATGCATATGCATTGAGCAATCAAACCGTTACAGCTGCTCAGACTAATTATCAGCAACAAGCTGACTTAGGACAATATGAGCTAATCTATCGCTTTGGTGATGGCATGATTGATGAAGATGAAATTGTCATTTCTGATACCGACATGCATATTCCCGGTTTTGATAAAGCCATTGCATTTAGTAAAACGAATCCTTATCAAGATATGTTTTAAGCACATTATTCTTGAGTGGCAAGGCGCTTTTATAGCGCCTTTTTTAATGCGTGAAAATTAGCCCTATAAAATTTTTAAATTGTCATTGGCTGCATTTTTTTGTTGAATCACCGCAGTTTACGCGATCTGTCATTTATCCTTGTTATAATTTCAAGCTATTAAAGAGGCCAACGTTTGAGAGTCCTATGATCGCCAGTTTATTATTGTTAAGTGCCAGTGTTACATTAGATAGCCATTTACCGCCATTGTTGCCATGGCAAGGTCAAAGTTTGGCACTGATACAACAAAAAGGCCCATTAACCACTGATTTCGAACTAAGCGAAGGGCTAAAGTCACCAAATTATCAGCAAACTATGGCCTTTGTAGATCGTCTTGTTGCAGCAAACCCTACCCAATTCCAAGTGCAAACTATTGCACATAGTGCCAGTGGCCGTGCGATCAACATGATGGTAGCAAGCGAAGATGGTGCATTTACACCTTCGCAGTTAATGCAAAACGCCAAGCCGACTATTTTTATTCAAGCGGGAATTCATGCCGGCGAAATTGACGGTAAAGATGCGATGTTTATGTTGCTACGCGATATTGCAACCGGTAAACGTCGAGATATTTTAAGCCAAGTGAACATCTTATTTATTCCTATTTTAAATGTTGATGGCCATGAGCGTAGTAGTCAGTTTAATCGCATAAACCAGCGTGGGCCAGTTGAAATGGGCTTTAGAACCAATGCTAATAATTTAAATTTAAATCGTGATTTCACCAAACTAGATACGCCGGAAGTACGTGGTGTATTAAAGGTGATCAAGCAGTTTAACCCAGATTTATATATCGATGTGCATGTGACTGACGGTGCAGATTATCAATACGATGTAACTTACGGGTACAACCCCGTATTTGCCAGTGAATCGCCAAGTGTGTCAGATGCGCTCAATAATTATTTTAAACCTATCATCGACACAAAATTACAAGAGCAAGGCCATATACCTGGGCCGCTGGTATTTGTAATGGATAAGCGCGAGTTTAAAAAAGGCTTAGCGGGCTGGGTTGCCACGCCTCGTTATTCGAATGGTTGGGGGGATTTAAGATCGTTACCCACAATTCTTGTCGAAAATCATTCATTAAAACCGTATAAACAACGTGTACTTGGCACCTATGTATTTTTAGATGGGGCTATTTCAGCATTGGCGCAACATCATCATCAATTAACCGAAGCGGTTGAAAAAGAACGAGCTTTTGTGCCAAGCCAGCTTATTGTTGAACGCAGTTATGCAAAAGAGCCAAACACTATCGCATTTGCAGGGATCAAATATTCGCGCAGTAAAAGCGCCTTGAGTGGCCAGATGGAAGTAAAGTATTTAGGCGAAAAACAGCACTATGATGCGTTGCCTATTTACTGGCAGAAGGACGCAAAAACCGTGATCACCGTACCAAGTACATTTTATATTCCACCTGCGTATCCAGACATTGTCGAAAAACTCAAATTACATGGTATTACAGTAGAAAACGTGAGCAGTGATGAGCTGGTAACTAATTTAAAAGTCGCGGTAGTAACAAAGCATGAATTTGATAAAGCGCCGTTTGAAGGACGCTTTCGAGTAAACGCAGATTTTGATTTTGTCGATGTACCAGAAAAGTCTTTGACCGGTTGGTCTAAAGTTGAAACTGCTCAACCTTTCGGTGAGTTAGTTGCCCATCTTTTACACCCCAAAGCACCGGATTCATTTTTTGCGTGGGGTGAGTTTAATACGATTTTTCAACGTACTGAGTACATGGAAAACTATGCATTAGCGCCATATGCTCGCCATATGCTCAAAGATAAACCGGCACTTGCACTTGAGTTTGATAAAAAAATTCGTGAGGATGCCGCTTTTGCTAAAGATGCACAAGCCCGATTAAACTGGCTCTATGAGCATACGCCATTTTATGATCAAGCTTATTTAAAGTATCCTGTGCTGATGACATTTGACACTAAACCGCAAATAAAGAATTAACATATGGAAATAATTACCGTACCGGTGACCGCTTTTGCACAAAATTGCCGAGTGGTTATTTGTAAACAAACACGCCACGCAGCGGTTATCGACCCAGGTGGCGACGCTGATAAAATCATTACTGAGCTTGCCAAGCATCAGTTAAGCTTGCAGTGTATTTTACTCACCCATGGTCATCTTGATCATGTCGGTGCGGCAAAAGTACTTGCTGAGCATTTTTCTGTTGATATTGTCGGGCCACAAAAAGACGAATTGTTTTGGTTTGATGCATTACCTATGCAAGCGCAAATGTTTGGCTTTGCACCAATTGCGCCTTTTCATCCTCAGCATTGGTTAAGTCATGGTGATACGTTTACATTGGGTCAATTGCGATTTGACATTCGTCATTGTCCGGGCCACACGCCTGGGCATATTGTATTTTATGAAGCAACACATCAGTTAGTGATAGTGGGTGATGTTATTTTTAAAGGCTCAGTAGGGCGTACAGACTTCCCTAAAGGGGATGCCCAGCAGTTACTTGACTCGATTAAAAATCAAATTTTGACACTGCCTGATGAAACGCGAATTCTATCTGGGCATGGACCTGACACTAAAGTGCTGACTGAGCGCATATCGAATCCATTTATAAGTGGTAAATTTGGTTAGTTGCGCATAATAAATGCATAAAAGTACAAGACTCAACCTATAAACCAATGTATAATTTAACCAATTTAGTAAAATAAATAAGAAATAAAATGTCTCTAAATCATGTTGACCGCCAAATTTTGGCACTGTTACAGCAAGATGCAAGTCTTTCGACCGCTGATATTGCTGATAAAGTCGGTTTATCTCAATCACCTTGTTGGCGTCGTATTGCTAAGCTTGAGCAAGATGGTTACATCAAAGGCAAAGTTGCCTTATTGGATGAGAAAAAGCTCGGCTTTGATA
The DNA here is from genome assembly GCF_014163545.1 of Pseudoalteromonas sp. SR45-6. Lineage (NCBI taxonomy): Bacteria > Pseudomonadati > Pseudomonadota > Gammaproteobacteria > Alteromonadales > Pseudoalteromonadaceae > Pseudoalteromonas > Pseudoalteromonas sp. SR45-6. The sequence goes on along the minus strand of NZ_JACJDM010000007.1, from coordinate 51,900 downwards.
TGCTAGTGTACGCTCATGTTCGTTTATCAAATCATGGCCGTACAAATTTAGCTGAGTTTGAACGACTTATCCTAAGTTATGATGAAGTAACAGAATGTTACAGTATGGCTGGCACTATGGACTTTATGTTGCGGATCATTTCTAAAGGCATTGAAGGCTATGAACAGTTTGTTCGTGATAATTTATTGAATCTTGAATTTGTTCAAGAAGTTCACTCAAACGTCACTATGACTTGTGTCAAACGCAGTACATCGCTGCCACTTTAATCGTATCTAATCATGCTAGCGCTATAAAGGCGTTAGCTTGTTCCTCTTACTGCAATTGTTAACCTTAGCTTAATTTGTTAGAATTCAGCGCTTTTTTGATCCCACACCCCGAAGAGGAATTCAATGTTTAACTTATTAAGCAAGGCGCCGAGCTCTGCTAAAAACGATATCTTATCAGGTATAACGGTTGCCCTAGCGCTCGTTCCTGAAGCTGTTGCATTTGCGTTTGTTGCAAATGTAGAGCCTTTAGTTGGTTTATATGCAGCATTTATTGTTGGCTTGATCACCGCTATTTTTGGCGGCCGCCCAGGTATGATCTCCGGTGCAACCGGTGCACTTGCCGTTGTTATGGTAAGTTTAGTGCTAGATCATGGGGTTGAGTATCTCTTCGCGACTGTATTACTGATGGGGATACTGCAAATACTAGCAGGGGTGTTTAAGCTCGGTAAGTTTATTCGTATGGTTCCGCATCCGGTGATGCTCGGGTTTGTAAATGGTTTAGCGATTGTCATCTTCTTAGCGCAACTAGGGCAATTTAAGGTGTCCGATGGTCAAGGTGGCATGCAGTGGATGACCGGCACGCCGATGATGATCATGCTAGGATTAGTCGCCTTAACGATGGCTATTATTCACTTTTTGCCAAAGTTGACTACAGCTGTGCCATCAACATTAGTCGCTATTGTTACTGTAACCGCCATTGTTATCGGATTTGATTTAGAAGCGCGTACAGTACTTGATTTCTTAAAAGATATGACCGGTGACAGTGCGGCAACTATTGCTGGTGGTTTACCACAATTTCACATTCCAATGGTGCCATTTACCTTTGAAACACTGAAAATTATTTTACCTTATGCGCTTATTTTAGCGGCAATTGGTTTGATTGAATCATTATTAACCCTTAGCCTGATTGATGAAATCACAGAAACCCGTGGTCACAGCAATAAAGAATGCATTGGTCAAGGCGCTGCAAACGTTACCTGTGGTTTCTTTGGTGCGATGGGAGGCTGCGCGATGATTGGTCAATCAATGATCAACATTAACTCAGGTGGTCGTTCGCGTCTATCTGGTATTACAGCAGCATTAATGCTCCTAGCATTCATTATTTTTGCCGCCAGTTTGATTGAAATGGTGCCGCTGGCAGCATTGGTTGGCGTGATGTTTATGGTGGTATTAGGCACCTTTGAATGGGCGAGTTTCAAAATGATGAAACGCGTCCCAAAATCAGATGCTTTTGTCATTGTATTAGTATCGGGTGTAACGGTGATAACTGACTTAGCAATTGCAGTATGTGTGGGTGTGATTGTGTCAGCCTTAGTATTTGCATGGCAACATGCTAAACATATTTTTACTACAAACTACATTGATGAAGAAGGTTCTAAAGTCTACGAACTACACGGCCCATTATTTTTTGGCTCAGTGAAAAAGTTCGCGGAGTTGTTTGATGTTAAAAATGACCCTAAAGACGTTATCATCGAATTTAAATACAGCCGAGTGGCAGATCACAGTGCCATTGAAGCAATTGATACTTTAGCTGATAAATACACCAAGGCAGGTAAGCAGTTGCATTTACGCCACTTGAGCCCAGACTGTATACAGTTATTACATAAAGCGCGCGACTTAGTAGAAGTTAATGTAATAGAAGATCCAACTTATAAAGTTGCTTCAGACAAGCTTGCTTAAACGAGACGTTTGATAAAAAAGCGAAGGCACTGCCTTCGCTTTTTTATTGCTATCGAACAAATCATTGGCTGAAACCGTAGATGACATTAAAATTTATTTAAGTCACATAAAAACCAGTGCTCGGTGAGTCAATTATTGAGACTAAGCTCGACTAGTGCAGCTAGTGCCTGTATAATTCGCGGCCTCTTTATACCGTCTTATTGCCTGTATTAACTTTTCCTTATTCAGCGAACAGTGTACTTGTCAGTATTTGCTTAGGAAATTCATTTTGATCTCTACCGCTAATATCACCATGCAGTTTGGTGCCGAACCCTTGTTCGAAAATATCTCCGCTAAATTTAGTAACGGTAATCGTTATGGCTTAATTGGCGCCAATGGATGCGGTAAGTCAACCTTCATGAAAATCCTCAATGGCTCATTAGTGCCAACATCAGGTAACGTATCAATTGGCCCAGGACTGAAAGTCGGTAACTTAAGCCAAGATCAGTTTGCATTTGAGCAATACTCAGTGGTTGATACTGTGATCATGGGTGACGTTGCATTATGGAAAATAAAGCAAGAACGTGAACGTATTTATTCACTGCCAGAAATGAGTGAAGAAGATGGTATGAAAGTCGCTGAGCTTGAAAGCGTTTTTGCTGAAATGGATGGTTACAGTGCAGAAAGCCGCGCGGGTGATATTTTATTAAAAGCGGGTATTGAAGAAGAATTTCATTTTGGTCTAATGTCACAAGTAGCCCCAGGCTGGAAGCTGCGCGTCTTACTTGCGCAAGCCTTGTTTGCTAACCCTGATATTTTATTACTGGATGAGCCAACCAATAACTTGGATATTCATACCATTAGCTGGTTAGAGCACGAACTTAACCAGCGTAAATGTACCATGATCATTATTTCTCATGACCGCTATTTTCTTAATGCGGTATGTACTCATATGGCTGATATTGATTACGGTGAGCTGCGTATTTACCCAGGTAACTACGAAAAATACATTGAAGCATCAACACTTATTCGTGATCAATTACTTGCTGGTAATGCTAAAAAGCAATCTGAAATTGAAGAGTTACAAGATTTCGTTAACCGCTTTGGTGCTAATGCGTCAAAAGCAAAACAAGCGAGTTCACGTGCTAAACGCATGGATAAAATCAGCTTAGATGAAGTGAAGTCGTCAAGCCGAATGGCGCCGTCATTGTATTTTGATGAAGGTAAAAAGATGCACCGCCAAGCATTGATCTTAGAAGACTTTGGCCATGGTTTTGACGGTGAAGTATTGTTTGAAGGCGGCGAGCTGATTTTAGAAGCGGGTTCAAAACTTGCGATTATTGGTGAAAACGGTGTTGGTAAATCAACCTTTATTCGCTGTTTAGTGGGTGAACTTGAAGCTAATCACGGTGTTGTAAAATGGTCAGAAAATGCATCGATTGGCTATTGTCCGCAAGATAGTAGTAAAGACTTTGATAACGATTTAACCTTGTTTGATTGGATGTCACAGTGGCGTACAGCCAAGCATAACGATTTAATGGTGCGTGGCATGTTAGGTCGGTTATTGTTTACTGCGGATGATGCGAATAAAAAAGCTAAAAACTGCTCAGGTGGTGAGAAAAATCGCCTATTGTTTGGCAAATTAATGATGCAAGACGTAAATGTTTTGGTGATGGACGAACCGACAAACCACATGGATATGGAAGCCATTGAAGCGCTTAATAATGCATTAAAAGGCTTTGAAGGTACGCTGATTTTTGTCAGCCATGACCGTGAGTTTGTTTCATCATTGGCAACTCGTATTATTGATATTCGTGACAAGGAAGTGGTTAATTTCCACGGCACCTTTAACGAATTTATGGCAAGCCAACAAGAGCAAGCGAAGCTTTTGGCTGCAAAGTAAAGTTTATTGATCTCAGTTTTATTAAATGCATGATCATGCAAGCGAGTTCAAGAGCTCTGTAAATCAATATAATTGGTATTAAGTATCAGAAAACCGGCTGCGGCCGGTTTTTTTATGTCTAAATTATGTAAAATTAAAAAGTTGCTTTGGTGTAGCTTTAAAGCGTCGTAACGTTAGCGCTGATAAAACCGATTTAATTAGTATAATTTTTAAGGTATCTATGTGGTAATTAAAGCTCGTATTACTAAATTAGTGTCGAATCTTGAAAAACTAGCGCTCACCTTGTGTGTGCTATTTGTTAGCGGGGCTCTATTATTTCCTGATATGCTCACCGCGCATATTCAACCACTGATCATTAATGCATTATCAGTGTTGGGTGGACCATTTTTTCTGTTAGTTAATTTTTTATTGATAAGCGTTATTGTGCTGGCTATTAGCCCACTCGGACAACGTAAAATAGGTGGAGAGCATACATCTGTCGAGTTTTCAACTTTTGGTTGGTTGTCAATGTTATTTGCTGCAGGAATGGGATCGGGTTTAATTTTTTGGGGCGTAGCAGAGCCTGCCATGCACGTATTGCAACCGCCATTAAAGCAAAGTCTTTACCCTGATAGACAAGGTGCTGCATTGGCTATTACGTTAGTAAACTGGGGCGCTCATGCATGGGCACTCTACGCAGTATTTGGCTTAGTCTTAGGTGGTTTGAGCCATAACAGTGGCAAAGCGGGAGATATAAGTGCTCCGGTGTTGAGTGTAACAACTTCATTTTTAAGTCGCGCAGGGCAGCTAAAGTGTAAATACGTGATTCAGTTAGTGGCCATTTTAGCTATTTTTTTTGGTGTAGTTGGCACGATTGCAAATTCAACATTATTACTACGAAAAGGGATTGAGCTTGAGCTTGGCATTAACTCGCCTTGGTTAGTTGGTTTGATTATTATTATGTTATTAGCGCTGTTGTTTAGCTTATCTGCGCGCTTAGGATTAAAAAAGGGTATTCAAACACTCAGTCAATTTAATGTTTTTTTAGCATTTGGAGTACTTATTTGGCTCATCATGATGGTACCACTACAACCGATTATAGATGTGGCGATCAGTGGCGTTAAATTTTATAGCCACTTATTAGTGACAGGGACATGGCAATTATCAAGTCAACTAAATGATCCTGCTTGGGCTAATAGTTGGACGTATAATTATTATTTTTGGTGGCTAGCGTGGGGACCTTTTGTTGGGGTTTTTTTAGCTAAAATAAGTCAAGGTCGGCCAGTTTGGCAATACATTGTTGGCGTAGTAATTGTGCCAACTTTCGTTACTTTAATTTGGTTTAGTGTTTTTTCGGGATCTGCTATTGCTTGGGATAGCGGCCATAGTAGTGGCATTATGGCCGCTATTAAAACTGATTATACACAAGGCTTATTTGTATTTTTTAAGCAGTTAGGTTGGCAAGGAGGTGTGCTTATTTGGTCGAGCTTATTATTATTACTGATCTTTGTTGCTACTTCGGCAGATTCTGCAATTTTAGTGATCCGTAATTTAGCGGGGACAAAAAGCAGTCATCGATTTAGTTTGTATGTGTGGTCTTTTACTTTAGCTCTAAGTAGCTGGGTATTGTTATTACAAAATAATGAATTACTTAACCGAAGTATTGCAATTATTGGTGCAGTGCCATTTTTGTTTATTTTTATTTTGCAGCTGATAGGATTTGTAAAAGAGTTTATGAAGGAGTTACAAGTGTAGTTAAACCTATTACTGTTGCTATGCTCGAGCTAGTTTATAGTTTAATTACTTTATTGTTATTCACTTACAGTTTTTTACAGTGTTTTATACTCGTTCGTTTATAGTGAGTATTACAGATACAACCACTAAGCAATACTAATGCTATTAAAAACTGGCTCATTCGAGGTAGTTAAATAATAACTTACGCATTTAAGCAATGGGATATAAAGGATTAAATTTATGTTCAAGCACTTTATTACTGTTTTACTTGTCAGCCAATTACTAAGCGCATGCACTGTAGCGGGTGTATTAGTTGATGGAGTTATTTATTCAAAAGCGGATACAAATTATGATGCTGATTTAGCGCAGGCCCCTGCACATGTATCGCCTCAAGATAATACTTACTTTAGTCATGAACAGACTTTGTCATTTGCGGACTTAGGCATCGAAGTAGATCGTTTTTTAGTGGGGTTAGTGCAAGATAGCTCAGAGCCTACTCTGGTCTGCAAAAGAATAACTAAATCAATACAACAATGTGAGGAAGTAACGACTGACAACCTCACAGTAGAGGATACAATTAACGCTGAAGATACACTTGATGAAATGATAAGTGTTCGTCGATAAAGCTGCTGATAAAAAAGTAACTATGATCGTAGCCTGCGTGCATATTCAACGTTAGCGGGTAATTAACTTGCTTTGCTACTGCAGTTAGGTTGTCTGGTTTTAGTTGCTCGACTAAAAAATTATCGGCATCACCTTGGTCAATACGCATTGGTAAAAATTCGTTACTGTGTGCCTTTTTCATTAGTTCACAGCTATCGTAATTGGCCCATTGTGATTGATCATCTCCTAAGTACTGACTAAACGCTTTTTGCCCCCAAGGACAGTCAATAGGGTTAGTGATTGGGCTAAAAGCAGAAACACTGGTGTAACTTTTTGGATTGCGCAATGCAATCATCAACGCACCGTGCCCCCCCATAGAATGCCCGCTAATCGCTTTTTTATCAGTCACGGGAAAGTGCTGTTCAATTAGCCAAGGCAATTCATTTACCACATAATCATACATATTATAGTGCGTGTTATAGGGGGCTTGGGTGGCGTTTAAATAAAACCCTGCGCCTTGGCCAAAATCATAACTGTCTTGGTCTGGCACAGTGTCGCCACGAGGACTGGTATCAGGTGCAACGATAGCAATACCAAGCGCTGCCGCTTTTTTAAATGCACCTGCTTTTTGCATAAAATTTTCATCCGTACAGGTTAAGCCTGATAACCAATACAGTACCGGTACTTTATTAGTTTGGCTGGCACCGGGTGGCAAGAAAATAGCAAACCGCATTGGGCAATGGGTGCTTGTAGATGTATGGCTGTATTGCTTGTGCCAGCCACCGCTAACTTTTGTGGCGCTTAAATTATCTAACATAGATTCCTCGCTAAAATACCACATAGCTTACACGCTATGCGGTATCTGTATTTTTAATATTAGTAGTGGATCACAGTACGAATACTTTTGCCTTCATGCATTAAATCAAACGCGTCGTTTATGTCTTCAAGACCCATGGTATGAGTGATAAAGTCATTTAATGCAAATTCGCCAGCCATGTAACGTTCAACAATCTCAGGTAGTTGTGAACGACCTTTAACCCCACCAAATGCGCTACCACGCCAGACACGGCCAGTGACTAGCTGGAATGGGCGAGTTGAAATTTCTTGTCCTGCACCAGCAACACCAATGATCACCGATTCCCCCCAACCTTTATGACAACATTCAAGGGCTGAGCGCATGACATCAACATTACCTATACACTCAAATGAGAAATCAACGCCACCATCGGTCATCTCGACAATAACTTCTTGAATAGGCTTGTCGAAATCTTTTGGATTGATCAAGTCTGTGGCACCTAATTTAGTGGCTAGATCAAACTTAGACGTGTTGATATCAATACCGATAATACGCGAGGCACCAGCCATTTTCGCGCCGATAATTGCTGACAAACCTATACCACCTAAACCAAAGATAGCAACGGTATCGCCTGCTTGAACTTTTGCAGTGTTTGTGACCGCGCCCATACCAGTTGTAACACCACAGCCTAGTAAGCAAATTTCTTCAAGTGATGCTGCTTTGTTTACTTTAGCCAGTGAGATCTCTGGCAGTACCGTATATTCAGAAAAGGTTGATGTGCCCATGTAGTGATAAATTGGTTGGCCATCTTTGAAAAAGCGAGTCGTGCCGTCTGGCATTAAGCCTTTACCTTGCGTTTCACGTACAGCGGAACACAAGTTTGTTTTGCCTGAAGTACACATTTTACATACACCGCATTCTGCAGTATATAAAGGAATAACATGATCGCCTACAGCAACACTGGTTACGTCTTCGCCGATAGCATAAACAACACCGGCGCCTTCATGCCCTAAAATGGCTGGGAAAATCCCTTCAGGATCGGCACCTGATAATGTAAATGCATCGGTGTGACATACGCCCGTAGCAGTAATTTTTACCATTACTTCGCCTTTTTTAGGCATCATTACATCCACTTCTTCTACAGATAGTGGTTGATTTGGACCCCAAGCAATTGCGGCTTTTGATTTTATAAATTCAGACATAGTAACTCTCTTGCTGGTTAAATACGAAGATGACTTGAAAACAATAACGCTATTTTATTTGTTTCTCAAACAATGTTAATCTTCATTTTAATAAAACACTTTTACAGTATGGTAATAATGAGTCGTTGGTTAGGCATAGACGAATTTATCGCAGTCGGTGAAGAAGGCAGCTTTACCCGCGCTGCAACCGCATTAGGGGTATCCGTTGCACACATAAGCCGCCATGTAACGCAATTAGAGCAGCGCTTAAATACCCAATTATTAACGCGTACTACCCGTAAAGTTGTACTGACTAAAGAAGGCGAAGTCTTTTTACATCAAACAAAACATTTACAGCATGCAATGGACGACGCCACCGCGTTATTAGCACAACAGCAAAATGCTCCTAAAGGTAAAATTAAACTCACAGCTCCGGTTATGTATGGCGAAAGCTTCGTGATGCCAGCAGTGCATACTTTTATGCAACTGCACCCTGATGTAGAAGTGGTGATGGCGCTGAGCAATGAACAAGAAAATTTACTTGAGGGCGGCTTTGACTTAGCTATTCGCCTTGGTCATTTAAAAGACTCTAGCTTAAAAGCACGACGTTTAAGTGCACGTCATTTTGTAATTTGCTGCTCAAAAGCCTATTTAGCCCGTTTTGGCGAACCTCACACATTAGCTGAATTACAGCACCATCAATGCTTAGTCGGCAACAGCAGTTATTGGCGGGTGTGCGAGCAAGGGCGTGATAAACATATCAAAATTGCGGGGCGGTTACAGTGTAATAGTGGCTGGGCGTTAGCTGATGCAGCTAAAAAGGGTCTTGGCATCATACAAGTGCCAAACTACTACATTGAGAGTGATTTAGCCACGGGTGATTTAGTGCCTATTTTAACCAATAATCAGCCAAAACCAGAAGGTGTATGGGGAGTGTATCCTCCGCGACAATTTGTTGCGACCAATGTCAGAGCATTACTCGATCACCTTATTAAATCTCTAAACTAAAAGTTTAAATAAAGCGGCTTAATTTTGATACAGCAGTTGATTTGTCATGAATTTTTACACTTTTGCGCATACCCAATGGCACTTTATTTATGCTAGTATGAGCGCTGAATTGGCATTAAATGTGACCATAAATAATTATGTTTCAACCTGTTAGCCTGTTTATCGGGCTGAGATACAGTCGCTCCTCGAAAGGGAACGCATTTATCTCTTTTATTTCGTTTTTCTCCATTGCCGGTATCGCCATTGGTTTAATGGCATTATTTACTGTCAGCTCAGTGATGAATGGTTTTGAAAATAACCTTAAAACCAATATGTTGGGCCTCATTCCTCATGTTGAAATTGCGTCTGATGGACAAACTCAAGCACAAATGATCCAGCTGCAAGATACCATTGTTGCGTCCAAATTTGTGAAAAGAGCGAGTTTGTATCGCCATGGTGAAGCCATTTTACAAACCAATCGCGATTTACATGGCGTGCTATTGCAAGGTTTGTACGACGATAACGCATCGCTTTATAAAATCAGCGATAAAGTTATTCAAGGTAATTGGCAAACAGTCATGACATCGCGCTATCACATTGCGGTTAGTCGTTATTTAACACGTAAACTGGGAATTGGTTTAGGTGATAAAGTGCGCGTGATCATGCCTAATGCGTCAACCTATACACCTTTAGGTCGCGTACCAAGCCAACGTTTGTTCACCGTTGCTGCCATTTATGAAACAGGTTCTGAAATTGATATGGGACTTGCTTTTACTAGCGGCGAATCGCTACAACGGGTATTAAAGTTGCCACGAACTAGTGCTCCTAATTTGAGTATTTCACTGAACGATCCTTTTCAACTAGATGCCTTTAGCGCTTCAGCTAGTGCAATTTTAAGTCAACATACAGTCACCGATTGGCGCCAGTCACAAGGTACTTTGTTTGCAGCAGTCGCAATGGAAAAACGCATTATGTCGATGCTGCTGGCGCTGATTGTATTAGTTGCGGTATTTAATATTGTCTCTGCGTTGACCATGATGGTGAGCGAAAAACAAAGTGAAGTGGCTATTTTACAAACGCTTGGCTTAACGCCGGCTCAAGTGCAGCAAGTCTTTATGATCCAAGGTTTGTACAATGGTTTGATTGGTACCAGTATCGGTGCAGCCCTTGGCTTATTACTCAGTGCTTATATCAACGAAGTGCTGGCAGGCATAGGTTTAAACTTGTTAACAGGGATTGCCTTACCAGTAAAATTTGACGTAATGAGCTTATCGCTGATTGCCGTAGGCAGTATTACCATGAGCTTTTTAGCCACTTTATATCCGGCGCGTAAAGCTGCCAATGTTAGCCCAGCAGAGGTATTGCGCTATGAATGATTTAGTTATCCAATGTGAACAGTTAAGTAAAGTGTATCAAGATGGTGAAAATCACGTTGAGGTTTTAAAAGGGGTTGATTTAACCTTACAACAAGGTGAGATGCTGGCTATTGTTGGCAGCTCTGGTTCTGGTAAAAGTACTTTACTGCACATTTTGGGGACTTTGGATTCACAAAGTGCCGGTGTGGCAAAAATTAAAGGTCAACAAGTTGCTAAACTATCACGTGCTGAGCAAGCGAAATTTCGTAATGAGCATTTAGGGTTTATTTATCAGTTCCATCATTTATTAATGGAGTTTAACGCGTTAGAAAATGTTGCGATGCCGCTGTTGATCAAAGGTCTCAGCGCTAAAAAAGCCAATGCTAAAGCCCTCGTAATGCTCGATAAAGTAGGGCTATCGCACCGTAGTAGCCATAAACCATCAATGCTCTCTGGTGGCGAGCGTCAACGGGTGGCAATTGCGCGGGCATTGGTGAGCGAACCTGATTTAGTATTGGCCGATGAGCCAACAGGTAACTTAGACAAACAAAATGCGATTAAAATTTACGATTTGATCAAAGAGCTTAATAGCAGTTTGAATACCAGTTTTGTGGTGGTGACGCACGACCTAGAATTAGCCGATAAGCTGGGTAAAATTGCTTACCTTGATGATGGGAAATTGGCAATTAAAGAGGCCAGCCATGTTGCTTAGTGCCTATTTAAGTAAACGTTTTAGAGCAAGCTCCGGCAGCAGCGATGAAAAAAATGGCTTTGTTAGTTTTATTGCCAAAGCGTCAACCATTGGTATTTTACTCGGCGTTGCAGTGTTAATTGTTGCTTTGTCGGTGATCAATGGCTTTGAACAACAACTAGTACATCGCTTATTAAGCGTTGTGCCACAAGTTGAATATGTTGCGCCTAATCGTCCAATTGATAACTGGCCGGATAAAGTTCAAAAGCTCTCAGAGCAACGTGGCGTAACCGGTGCAGCACCTTTTATTAGTGTCAATGGTATGGCGCAATACAAAAGTGAACTAAAAGCGGTTGAAGTGCGAGGGGTTGATCCTGCTCTAGAAAGTGACGTATCGGCGGTTAATCAGTTTACCCATGGCAAGTTGGTCAGCCAAATAAGCGAAGACGAAATTATTTTAGGCCAACAAATTGTTAAACAATTAGGTGTTAAGCAAGGGGAGTTAATTACCTTATTGATCCCGCAAGTTAACGAGATAAGTACTGAGATTTTAGCACCCAAAAGGGTCACTTTAACCCTTGCGGGTATTATTGAAATGGGTGGCCCTATTGATAGTTCTGCTGCCTTCATCCATCTCAGTAAGGCGCAATCAGTACTTGGTTATGAGCCACTGCAAGTAACAGGGCTTCGCTTAGCAGTAACCGATGTTTTTCAAGCACACCAAATTGCGCTACGGGTTGGCCAAACAATTGATGATTATGTTTATATCTCTAGCTGGTTTAGAACCCAAGGTAGCTTATACCAAGATATACAAATGGTCAGAACTATTGTTTATATTGTGGTGTTTTTAATCATTGCGGTGGCAAGTTTTAATATTGTTTCGTCATTAGTGATGGAAGTACGTGAAAAACAGGCCAACATAGCGATATTAAAAACCATGGGCGCTAAAGACAGTACGATATTAGCGACCTTTATTTTACAAGGACTTAGCCAAGCATTTATTGGCGTGGTACTGGGCTCATTTATAGGTGTGATACTGGCGCTGAACATCAGTGAGCTTTTTACCCTACTGAGTCAGTTGTTAGGCTCAAACCCGCTGGAAGGGGTGTATTTTATTGAGTTTTTACCCAGTAAGCTGGTATGGCAAGATATTGTGATCACTGTTATTGTAACTTTTGTGTTGGCAGTATTAGCCACTATTTACCCTGCATGGCAGGCAACAAGAGTGGAACCAGCCAAGGTATTAGGCAACTAAGGGAAATTTATGTTTAGTTATCAAGTAGTAATAGATTATTGGTTTGATGAACTCGGTCCATCTGGTTGGTATAAAAAATCTGATGCTACAGATATTAAGATACGAGATACATTTAGTGATCTGTTGATAGCTATTACAAAAGGCGAGTATGCGTCTTGGCGAGTGACTGCCTTAGGTGCATTAGCTGAAGTGATTGTGCTTGATCAGTTTTCTCGTAATATTTACCGGGATACCCCTCACGCGTTTAGTCAAGATCCGCAAGCGTTAACATTGGCACAGTTGGCAATCGAAAAAGGCTTTGATCAATTATTACCTGTTGAGCAGCGGGTGTTTTTTTATATGCCGTTTATGCACAGCGAATCGAGCTTTATACACCAACAGGCGATGGTATTATTTAAAGGTTTGAGTAATGAAGATTATGAACTTGCCCATAAAAATATTATCGATCAGTTTGGTCGCTACCCACACCGAAATACTATTTTAGGGCGTCAGTCCAGCGCCGAGGAAGTTGCGTTTTTAGCTCAACCAGGCTCGCAATTTTAATCTAGCTTAGGTATATAAAATAATTGTTTAATTTCAGCAGCTAAATCAGGCGAGCTAAAATCTTTGTGCTGTTTTATCTGTTCAATATTAATAGCATCAAGGCGTTGCTCACTGGCGATCAGCACAATATTTTTATATTGGTTAAATTCAATCACCACAATATGACTGAATAGACTTCGAAGTGTCGTTAGTAGAGCGATTAATTGTTGTTTATTTTTTGCAGTAAAGTTGATGCAGATCTTACCGTATGTGCTAAGTCGCGCATGACAGTCGCACAAAAATGCCTGCTTTTGTAAAAACGCTGGCTGCGATTTACCACTAAAAACATCAATTAAAATCACATCAAATTTGCGGCTACTTTGAGCAATAAATTGTTCAGCACATTGCGCTACAATATGATTGTTGTCATTGAGGAAAAAATACTGCTTAGCTGCTTTAATTACATTCGGATTAATTTCGACAGTCGTTAATTCAAATCCGGCTTTATTAGTCACTGCTCGTTCAAAACAACCGCTGCCTAAACCTAAATTTAATATCTGTGAGGAGGGTTCGCTACAAAGCAAAAATAGCAGCATAGCTTGATTTACCGGATTACATACTTGCTGCGGTTGTGATTTTTCCATTACACCTTGTAAAGTTAGCTTATCCCCGAGTGTAAGCCAACGATAATCAGCATTTTCAAAAATCTTTAGCGTGTCTTGCTTACTTTGGATTGTTGCTACTAGGTATGCATCGGTAGTAAATGGCGTTAAATCAATCATGCCGTTCCTTCATAATGGGGATGTTGAGCAAAACAAAAAATCAATAGGGTGGCCTTGTTAACTCTGCTAAACTGTATGGCTACTCATAAGCCAGCAATACCTGCTTGGTTGTCTTATCTTACTCTGGAATTTACTTTGACTAATAATGATATTTTACGCCGCCTTCGCTATACCTTTAATTTAGCTGATACTACCATGATTGAAATTTTTGCTGCAGCAGATCATGACGTGACTCAACAACAAGTGATTGGTTGGCTAACCAGAGAAGGGGAAGAGGGTTACGTAGATCCAAGTGATACTGAGTTTGCCATTTTTCTAAATGGTTTTATTAATACAAAGCGCGGTAAGCGCGACGGTGAGCAACCAGCGCCAGAAAGTAAATTAAATAATAATATTATTTTAATGAAATTACGTATCGCATTAAATATGAAAACGGAAGACGTGATCGATGTCCTTGCCTTAACTGATTTTAGTTTGAGTAAGCATGAGTTAAGTGCATTTTCTCGTAAAGCCGATAACAAGCATTATCGTGTATGTAATGACCAAATATTACGTAACTTTTTAACTGGTTTACAGCTACAACTTCGTCCAGAGGCAAGCGGCGAATAATTTACGTGTTCATATCCGTATTTATATCGTACGGGTATGATTTTTAACCCCACTTTAAGCATCGGTGTTTTAAGCAGCCCTCTGCGTTAGTATTTAAATCTTTATTTATTCACATTTCATAAATTTATATTCTTTTTTAATGAGCGTTAATTGTTGCTCTTGCGTATCAACTCAAAAATAATTCACGTTATCGAACGTTAAATATATAGGTTTATCATGTTACAGTGTTAAAAATATTACAATTTTTAAGGCTCTTAACTAGATGACCCATAAACTTGATCACGTCTATTTTAACATCTGAGACAAGCATAACTTTTAACACGGAAGAATAATTATGAATTATATCCATGATACCATTGCACATTTAAAACAAACTAGCCCAGCACAATGCGAATTTTATCAAGCCGTTGAAGAAGTGCTTGAATCACTTGAACCTATTCTTGAAAACTCAGCCGACTATCAAAAGAATGCGATTATTCAACGTCTAGTTGAACCTGAACGTCAAATTATGTTTAGAGTCCCTTGGGTTGATGATGACGGTAACATTCATGTCAATAAAGGCTATCGAATTGAATTTAACTCAAGCTTAGGTCCATACAAAGGTGGTTTACGTTTCCATCCAAGTGTAAATGCCAGCATCATAAAATTTTTAGGGTTTGAGCAAATTTTTAAAAATGCGTTAACTGGCTTACCGATTGGTGGTGGTAAAGGCGGCGCAAACTTTGATCCTAAGGGCCGCTCTGACAGCGAAATAATGCGTTTTTGCCAATCATTTATCAATGAGTTGTATCGTCATATCGGCCCAACCACCGATGTGCCTGCGGGTGATATTGGCGTTGGGGCACGCGAAATAGGCTATATGTTTGGTCAATATAAACGGTTGACCGGACGTTACGACGGTGCGTTTACCGGCAAAAGTTTATTGTGGGGTGGATCATTGGCTCGAAAAGAAGCGACAGGATATGGCGCTGTTTATTTTGCCAATTACATGTTGCAAGACAATGATGACTCACTTAAAGGTAAGCGCTGTTTAGTTTCTGGTGCCGGGAACGTGGCAATTTACGCGATGGAAAAACTTTATCAATTAGAGGCAACACCTATCACTTGCAGTGATTCAAGCGGTACGCTGTATCATGAATCAGGTATTGATGTTGCACTTGTTAAAAAGCTTAAAGAAGGTGCGCGTGAAAGTTTAGCTGTCTATTTAGAAACCCACAGCGATGCGAAGTATATTGCTTGTGCAGATTACCCAAGTGATGGACATGCGGTATGGCGTTTTGTTGCTGATGCCGCTTTTCCCTGTGCGACGCAAAATGAGTTAACTGAAGCTGATGCGCGAACGTTAATAAGCAATGGCTGTATATTAGTTTGTGAAGGCGCAAATATGCCAAGTACTAAAGAAGCGGTCGATGTGTTGCTTGCTGCTAAAATAGCCTATGGCCCTGGCAAAGCAGCTAATGCGGGTGGTGTTGCGACGAGCCAATTAGAAATGGCGCAAAATGCCAGTATGCAAATGTGGACATTCGAAGAGGTCGATACTAAGCTGCAACAAATAATGAAAAATATCTTTGATACTGCAAGTGATACAGCCGCTGAATTTGATCAACCTGGTAATTTAGTGTTAGGTGCTAATATTGCTGCTTTTCGTCGTGTAGCCGATGCTATGATTGAGCAAGGTGTTGTTTAACATACGATAGTTTTACTATGCATAAGCCCACTATATTGGTGGGTTTTTTATTGACGTATATTTGTTCATACCGCGATTATTATCCCGTTTATCTAACCAATCAGTGATTGAACGAGTTAAACAGGTGTTGGTCTCAAAATTATTTGCAGCAGGTAACTGCTCACGTATTGTATATTTATCAAATAATAAAGAGCATCAACACTATGTCTGATCATAAAACCTATCAGCTATCGACCCTCAAGCCCGCAATTTTAATAACTACATTGTTTATTTCAACAAGCACCTTGGCCGCTGAGCTAAATTATCAAGATCAAACCAAGCTTCATGATATTGCCGCTGATGTTTCAGCAACACGTATTGGCAGTGATATTCAAACACTTGTTGATTTTGGCACTCGTCATACGTTATCAGATACGAAATCAAACACCCGAGGAATTGGTGCAGCTCGGCGTTGGATCAAGGCTGAGTTTGAGAAAATTTCTCAGCAATGCGGTGGCTGTTTAGAAGTAATAGAAGTTAAAGATACCATTTCTGGCGAAAAGCGTATTCCAAATCCTGTTGAAGTGGTGAATATTATTGCTATTCAACGCGGTACTGATCAGCCAAACCGGATGGTGATGATGTCGGGCGATATTGATTCACGGGTCAGCGATGTAATGGATTTTACCAGCGACGCACCAGGGGCGAATGATAATGCATCGGGTGTTGCTGGGGTGATTGAATCAGCTCGCGTGTTATCTAAATATAAATTTAATGGCTCAATTGTTTATGCCGCACTTTCAGGCGAAGAGCAAGGACTGTTTGGTGGTAAAATTTTAGCCGACTATGCACAAAAGCAAGGCTGGCAAGTACACGGTGTACTCAATAATGACATGATTGGTAATATTACTGGTATTAATGGCGTTACTGATAACACGACTGCACGTATTTTCTCTGAAGGTACGCGGGTTATCGAAACCAAAGAGCAAGCGCATAAACGCCGTTTTACCGGTGGCGAGGTCGATTCAGCTAGTCGTAATTTAGCCCGTTATATCGATACCATTGCCGATCGCTATATTCCCAATCTTGACACATTGCTAGTTTATCGACTCGATCGCTTTGGTCGAGGAGGGCATCATCGCCCGTTTAACGACATGGGTTATGCTGCTGTAAGAGTAATGGAAACGAACGAAAATTATAACCATCAACATCAAGACTTACGCACTGAGGATGGTATTGTTTATGGTGATACCATTGATGGCGTTGATTTTGATTATACCGCAAAATTAACAGCGCTTAATGCGGTAAGTTTAGCGTCAATGGCATGGGCACCGGCACCACCTAATAACGTTGAAATATCAGGTGCTGTGCAACCTAGTACGACCTTAAAATGGCAAAAAAATAATGATAAAACGACCACGGGGTACAGACTCTATTGGCGTTATACCAGTGAACCACAATGGCAGTTTAGCCGCTATGTGGGTGATGTAAGTGAAGCGACTCTTAAAAATGTAGTCATTGATAATTATTATTTTGGGGTTGCTGCGGTTAATAAAGACGGTATTGAATCACCGGTGGTTTTCCCTGGCGATGTAGGTGCGTTTGAGCAAACACTAAAGTAATGTGTAGCGTCTGATATTCAAGCGTAATTACAGTTGCGCTTGAATATCAGGCAAGACAATTTAGTAGCGGACTTCGCAATTGAACAGCAATAGTTGTATTTTATGTTGACCTTAGTTTATGAATGTACACTTTTCATACAATAATTTCAGTGAATACTTGAAGTTAATGGCTTTTTCGTATTATGGTGGAGTTAAATGTGAATTAGTTGACAGTGTATGAATCTATTTTTGCTGATTGCAGGCAGCTTAAGTGCTTTAGCCGCACTCGCTCACCTTGGTTGTATTGTTTTTGGTGCGCCGTGGTATCGCTTTTTCGGTGCTGGTGAGCACATGGCAATGCTCGCAGAGCAGGGTAAGTTGACGCCTTCGCTGATCACTTTCTTCATCGCTTTTGTATTAAGCGTTTGGTCGTTATATGCTTTTTCAGCCGCGGGTTTGTTCAAACAGCTACCTTTCATACGCTTTGTGTTAGTTGTGGTAACTGCGATTTATTTCGCGGTATTGCAGGATTATATTTAATGACTAATCCGCTAGGACGCAGTGAGATGTTTTGGCTTTGGAGCTCGATCATTTGTTTACTGATTGGCGGCTTTCATTTTATAGGATTAAAACAACAATGGCTGGTTTTATCAGTTAAATATTAGCAAGGAAGGAAGCAATGTCTTTATTTGTATCGACGGATTTTAACCCCCCAGAAGCGCTGCAGACAACTGCGTTTTATTTTACCCCATTAAATGAGCAGGTAGTCGAGCTTGATTTTACTGCTGTAATGTCAAGTGTGCCGCAGCTAAAAGGTATATTCGCCCCCAAGCCTGATTGGCCAAAAGCCGATATGACCCTTGAAGAGAATCGTCAAAGCTTAGCTCAACATGCCGCAGAGTTTAACGAAAAAAAAGCATTTGCTTATGCAATATTAAACCCGAAAAAAACACGCTGCCTAGGCTCAGTGTATATCGATCCTGGGGTAAACAATGAATTCGATAGTGAGATTACTTTTTGGCTACGTAATGATAGTCAGGAATTAAATAATACCTTACGGTTATGCATCTTACATTGGCTCGCTGAGCATTGGCCATTTGAACGAGTACGATTAATTTCAACTAAGTATCAGGCAAGCTTTAGTTTGTAATACCAAAAGTTTATAACGCAATGCAGGTCATACTCATTAGCGGATGTGTTGTGTTAGCTGGCTGATAACATACTGCGGTTTGTTATCTGTGTCAGTGCTGCTAATCCGGGTAGCGCATTTGCCAAAATTACATTATCAAGGCTGTTGTTATGTGTCCTCAGCTGTTGTATTTAAATCAGGCATAAGGTTAAGTCTGTTATGGATCGCGTGATGAACGAACGAAAGCTTAGTGCGTACCGCCTGCGTTAAAACAAATGGATAAGCATCAGCTAAGCCCATGCTGCGATTTAACGAATTTAAAATAATCGAAAATTCCATCCAGCTATCTAACATTACTGAGATTGATGTTTGGCTATTAAAGTAATACGAGTTTTGCGGTAGCCTTAACTCATCAGTGTCCTCAACTTCAAATTCATTACCGAGTGTAGAACCGGTAATAGAGAAATTTTTTGCTGTCTCTAAAGTATCAATAATATGCATGTAGTGCGCCCAAGTTTCTGCCCAGTCTTCAAAAGGGTGCATGGTGGCGTATTCACTAATATAGTTTTCATGCCAATTAGCAGGAGCGCCATTTTTATAATGGGCATCAATCGCTTGTTGGTAATCTAAAGAATCATCGCCAAAATATTGTTTACATAGAGCATGTTTATGCGGTGAATTTGCAATTAACTGGTCAAAATAATAATGTCCTAACTCATGACGAAAATGACCAAGCAAAGTGCGATAGCGCTCACCCATAGCATGCTTTGTTTGTGAGCGAGCGACATCATCAGCTTCAGCCAAATTGATAGTAATATGGCCGCAGTTATGGCCAGTAAAAACATTTTCTTGACCTGCTAATTTAGTCACAAAATGGTCATTAACACTGCGGTCGGTTATAAAATCAAAACTAAGGCCACCTTCGGCATCTTGGCTGAGGTTGTTTAATGGTAAAGAAAGCGCTTTAAGCGTATACAATGCTCGGCGTTTTGCTGTTTCCATTTTGGTCCAAAGTGGAATGTGTTGATTAATACTTAGATCTGGGATTGTTTCATTAAACCGACATGCGAAACACAGCACTTCTTCTGTGTCTGGGGCTGGTACAAAACTGTTGATATCAACCATGCCATTGCATGCCTTATAGTGTGCATTGTTATCACATTTCTGATAAGGCACGTCAGGGGCTGACGTTTTGTAATATAAGCCCGTTGTGTCATTAAATTCGTAGGGTTCTACAAGGTTAAAATTATCATCAATACCAACAGTTTTGCCACAGGCAAGGCAGTGACTACTTTCAAAAAACAATATTTGATTATCTTTGCAGTTACATTTAAACGTTTTCATATTTTCTTACCGTATCCGTTGATAAATACAATGACAAATTATTCAGTGAACAGACTTACATTAGCTATATTGCTAACAAATTATATAGTTAGCAAATTATAAAATTAATAAGCCTGAGATTACTTGCCGTTAAATTCGTTGCAATAAATCTGATTTTTTTTCATTAAACTCAGCATCAGTGAGTGCGCCTAAATCACGTAATTGTGCTAATTTTTCAATAATGTCGAGGGTTTCATTCACTGAGTATTGCGAAGCATTAATAGCTGTCGACTCGCTACTCATCATTTTATCATTTAAGCCTGTCTCAGGGGGAGATTGCTGTTGTTTTGCAAAGTCTGTTGATTGGGCAAAGTTGGTATTGTGACTTGAATGTGTCTGAGTGAAGCTATCATCAGCAATCACTGGCAAACTATTTACGCTAATGTTTCCCCACTGGCTACTAAAGGTAAGCGATATATCGTTGCCTTGTTGCTGGCTTACCCCCCCGATCTGGTGATCGAGTGTATCATAGACTGTGACCTGACCATTTTTTTCAATGGCTAAGCGATTAGGGAAGACAGCATATCGGGTGTTGTTTTGTGAACCGGTACTCGATGGATTACCTAAATTAACTGGCCACCACTGGTTGCTTCCTAAAGTACCTGCAGGAATGACGGGGAAAACTTGGTTGTTTGCTAAAATAGTGGCAAGTTCGTTACATAAGTTATCAACGGTGTTTTTCAAGCCATTATTGAACATGTCTCCTACCATTGTCATTCCACCGCGCATCCATTGACCTGAGCCGCCAAGTTCTGGGCAATTAAACTGCGCCATTGAACCGCCGCCATTATTTACTGCAACTAACATATGTACTACTGCCCCATAACTTAAACCATAGCGGGCAGATATCCCTTTAACCAAGTTGTCACCAATGTTTGTTAATGTTTGCATAAATAGCGTCCTTAATATGAAGATAGGCGGGATGTGTATTACGTCATGATCTAACTGTGAACAATCTACCTTAAGCATTGATGCTAATCATAAATTAGCAAAATAAAATGCCAACATTGCTTGTTTAAAGACACTAAGCTTGCTAGTTTGGCTTTCAGGGCGATTAAAAATCAAACTACTATAACACTGTTAAGAAGCTTAATCGTGGTTTTATTGTGAACTATTTTTTAAGTTCGTTTTAGCGAAGCATTTAACTGGTGTTGTGATTAATTGGGACTTTTTTCTATTTAATCGCTAGAAAAAACAGGCATGCTTTATTGGTGAATTACATAAAATAATAAGCGCTGTGTGATTTTTAATACCTAGCTTTGTGCTAATTTGGTGCGGATGTCGCACCAAATAATTCTTCACAGCGCTCGCTCTTTGATTCTAAACAGTCAATAGTGACCAATATATAGGCTAACAGCCTAATTTTATTATGTAATCTATATGGAATGTATATTGCTTAAATAGCAGGCAGGTAGTAGTAAGTTATACTTAAATGGCTATACAAAAAATTAAAGAGGGATTAATCGATGACAATTACTGTTGGTATAGCGCACCATACTCAATACAAGTACGACCGCCCAGTAAATATGGGGCCGCATATTTTCCGCTTACGTCCAGCACCGCATAGCCGAACTAAAATTAAAAGCTATTCATTAAAAATAGTGCCGGAAGATCATTACATCAATTGGCAGCAAGACCCTTTTGGTAATTATCAGGCAAGAGTGGTATTTAATAGCCCCACAACTGAGTTTAGTTTTACTGTTGATTTAGTGGCTGAAATGACGGTAATTAATCCGTTTGATTTCTTTTTAGAAGAATATGCTGAAGAGTTTCCATTTGAATACGATAAAGTCGCAAAGGCTGAGCTTAATCCCTATTTAAAAAAACGTAAGGCGAGTCCTAAGTTTTTAGAATTGATTGATTCGTTACGTCCGGAAAAACCAATCAGAAGTGTTGATTTTTTAGTTGCGGTCAATCAGTCAATTTATAATCTTGTTGGCTACGGCATTCGTTTAGAGCCTGGAGTTCAAACGGCGAACGAAACCATCACAAAAAAAACCGGTTCATGTCGAGATTCTGCGTGGTTGTTAGTACAACTGTTTCGTCATTTAGGTTTGGCTGCTCGTTTTGTATCTGGTTATTTAATCCAACTTACATCAGATCAAAAATCACTTGATGGCCCAAGTGGTCCTGATGAAGATTTTACTGATTTACACGCATGGACGGAAGTATATATTCCAGGCGCAGGTTGGATCGGGCTTGATCCTACCTCCGGCTTATTTGCTGGGGAAGGCCATATTCCGCTTGCATGCACACCTGAACCTAGCTCAGCAGCACCTGTCTCTGGTGGCATAGATAAGTGCGAATCAGAATTTAGTTTTTATAACAAAGTAACGCGCGTACATGAAGACCCTCGCGTTACAAAGCCGTATTCAGAAACACAATGGGCTGCAATAAACCGCTTGGGTCAGCAAGTTGATGATGTATATGTTAAGGAAGGTGTTCATTTAACAATGGGCGGTGAGCCGACGTTTATTTCTATTGATGATATGGAACATCCCCAATGGAACACAGAAGCCGACGGTAAAGAAAAACGAGTGCTAGCACAAAGCTTATTTATTGCGATGAACAAAGCATATACCAAAGGTGGCTTTACACATTATGGGCAAGGTAAATGGTATCCGGGAGAGTCACTGCCTCGCTGGCAATATGCATGTTATTGGCGAAAAGACGGTGAAGCTTTGTGGCAAGATGCCAGTTTATTAGCTGATCCGAATAAAGATTATAAATTAGACCACACAGATACCAAGCGTTTTACAGAACAGCTATGTGCAGAAATAGGCCTTGAAACCAAGGCTATCACTACAGCCTATGAAGATATTTTATATCATTTATGGCAAGAGGCATCGTTACCCAAAGAGGTGGGGCCTAAACAGCCTGAACTTCTTAGTGCAATGAGCCGTAAAGGCTTTTTAGCTAAAATGGAACAAGGTATTGAAAAGCCTGTTGGTTATGCATTGCCGCTGCAGTTTAATCAAGCGAAACATTGCTGGCAGTCATGCAAATGGGAATTTAAACGCGAATACTGTTTTTTATTACCAGGTGAATCACCCCTTGGTTATAGATTACCGCTTGATAGCCTTGAGTGGACAAGCAACATTATTGAGCGAGATCCGTTTGATATTCCAGATAACTTTACAAAAGCTAAAAAACTGCAAAAAGGCTTTATTGGTCAACAGATGATCAAAACCGCAATGGCATTGGAAGTAAGAGAAGGGCGGTTGTACATCTTTATGCCCCCAACGAGCCATTTTGAACATTATATGTCGCTGTTAAATGCGATTGAAAGCACCGCAAAAGCCCTGCAAATCCCGGTAGTTATTGAAGGCTATAGCCCGCCTAAAGATAGTCGTGTAGAAAAATACGCCGTGACACCTGATCCAGGTGTCATTGAAGTGAACATCCACCCATCTTCGTCATGGCAGCAATTAGTTGATAGAACAACGACACTTTACGATCTAGCCAAACAAGCACGCTTAGGAACAGATAAGTTTATGGCGGACGGTCGTCATACCGGCACCGGGGGTGGTAATCATGTCACTTTAGGTGGTGAAACACCGCAGCAAAGCCCGTTCTTACGACGCCCAGATATTTTAAGAAGTTTTATTACTTATTGGCAGCACCATCCTGGATTATCTTATTTATTTTCAGGTTTATTTATTGGCCCTACAAGCCAAGCACCTCGTGTGGATGAAGCACGTGATGAGTTGCTCTATGAGCTTGAAATCGCATTTTCACATATGCCTGAAGGGGAAGTGCCTGAGCCATGGCTCGTTGATCGTTTGTTACGCAACTTACTTGTTGATTTAACAGGTAATACACACAGGGCGGAGTTTTGTATTGATAAGCTATATTCACCCGATTCAGCAACAGGACGACTAGGTATTGTCGAGTTTAGGGGATTTGAAATGCCACCTCACTCACAAATGAGCTTAGTGCAAATGTTGTTATTACGGACTTTATTAGCTTGGTTTTGGAAAAAGCCTTATCACAAACCGTTGATCCGTTGGGGCACCGAATTACATGATAAATTTTTATTACCTCAGTATGTTGAAAATGATTTAGCTGAGGTTGTTAGAGATCTGCAGCAAGCTGGTTTTGCATTCCAAGTAAGTTGGCTAAACCCATTTTTTGAGTTTAGGTTCCCTGTTTGCGGCACCCGAGAACTCGATGATGTGACGTTAGAGCTTAGAACCGCGATTGAACCTTGGCATGTACTGGGTGAAGAAGCCAGTGCATCTGGTACTGCTCGGTATGTTGATTCGTCATTAGAGCGCGTGCAAATCAAAGTAATTGGCACAATGAGTGACCGCTATATCGTTACGTGTAATGGCCGACGCGTGCCGCTTAAAATTGTTAAAGGCAAAGCGAAAGATGAAATGGTTGCTGGGATCCGTTACCGTGCATGGCAGCCACCAACAGCGCTGCATCCTACAATTGGTGTACATGCACCGTTAGTATTTGATCTGATCGATACCTGGGAAGGCCGCTCAATGGGTGGTTTTGTCTACCATGTTAGTCATGCTGGTGGGCGAAATCCAGAAACATTACCCGTTAATGCATTTGAAGCTGAAGGGCGAAGGGTTGCACGATTTTGGGAGCATGGTCACACACCATCATTATTAGCATCTGATCAGCCTAGTTGGAGCCCATCGGCTGCGACACGAAGCTTTGAATCAGCACAATCGGTGAGTGAATTTGTTGTTCCCGATGAAGAAAATACTAATTCAGATTACCCTAATACGCTCGATTTAAGGAGACAACCTAAGTTCAAATAAATCATATTTTTGGGTTGTTAATTGTATGACTCCACTTTGACATTACGCAAAGTAGAGTCATTATTTAACAGACGCTTTTGTTAATACAATTACCAACAAATTGAACTAGAATGATAGTTTACTTTTTATAGCGGAGCGCTTTTAGCTTGTACATTAATAATAATACGATGCCAGAGCTTCCTAATTGGTTGTCTTTATACCTTGATAAACGCCACGGTCATGATGAATTGGCGGATCACAGTGGCTTAAACCCTGAGCATTGGGATACTTTATTTAATCGTTTAGCAAGTTTAACCGCTGAAGATGTAAGTAGTCGTGCCATTGAAATTACGCAACTTTTGCAAAATGGCAATATTAAAAGTGAGAGTAATCAACAGTGGCACTTCGATCCACTGCCTTTTATGTTTTCTCGAGCAGATTGGAATACGTTAGAGCAAGGCATAAAACAGCGAACTTTATTACTTAATAAGATCCAACAAGATGTTTATTCTGAGCAAAAGCTACTTTTGAGTGGGCAAATATCACCGCAGCAGCTGTACCAAGATAGTCATTACTTACGTGAAGGATTTAGCTTACCAAGTGATGAGCTAAAACTTTTTTTTACAGCGGTTGATGTGTATCGCGCACCATCGGGTGAATTTAAAGTCTTAGCTGATCATTGCCAATGTCCGTTAGGTCTAGGGCTATTGCTTAAAAACCGCATTATAGCTAGGCGCGTTATGGCTGAAGAGTTTGCTGAATGCAACGTGCAACAAATTAAAGAGTTTTTAAATTTGTTTCAAGAAGGCATTAACGAGTTTATTCATTATATGGATGATCCTCGTATTGTTATTTTAACTCAAGGGATCGATGATCCAAATTATAACGAGCATGCGTTTCTATCTACTTACTTTGGCTATACTTTAGTGCAAAGCGCTGATTTAACAGTGCGTAATGGCGAAGTGTGTTTAAAGTCATTACAAGGGTTGGGGAAAATCAATGTGATTTTACGTTGGATCCCAGATCAAAGTATCGATTCACTTGAACAAACACAATACTCGTTACATGGTATTCCAGGCTTATTACAAGCTGTACGTGAGGGCTCAGTAAAAGTATTAAATCCTTTTGGAAGCGGGGTACTCTCATCACCGGCAATACAATGTAATTTAGCCCAGCTATCAGAGCAACTTTTACAACAACCATTATTACTAGATTGCCCTAAGTACCACAGCATTGAAGATGTTAAATCATCGGATTGGTCACAGTTAGTGTTTGGTAGTTATAAAGATCCTAAACTAACACTTGATGGCCATTTAGACGCGGATAAAATTAAACAACTTATAACTAAGCAACCTAGCGATTATTATTTTCAAGATAAACCCGCATTTAGTAGCGCACCATTTTGGGATGACGGTAAGTTAATTGCAAAACCTGTGGTATTTAGGTGTTATGTATTAACCACAGAAAATGGCATCGAAGTGCTGCCATCGGCACTGTGTTTCTCTTATCAAAATAGTGCTAACGCTAAGGGCGCTGGTTGGCTCAAAGATACTTGGATAAATACCAGTAAAGATATTGATTTAACTGAGCAAAGTGTACCAACACCAATTAAAAAAAGAATGGATGTAAGCTTACTTGAAGGGGTTATATCAAGTCGTACTGCAGAACATTTATTTTGGCTCGGTCGTTATTTAGAGCGCTGTGAAAATACCATAAGAATATTACGTATCTTTATTGATCGTTACACTGAGTTGGCTATTTATCCAGATTTAATACGCCGCAGTACTGTTGCTCGTTTGTTGGCTGCTATCAGCGCTCAGCATATTGTCTACCCTTATGTAGAGCAAGCTATCAAGCTTGAAGAATTTGATAGCGCAGTGTCTAAGCAAACAGCGTTTGCTTTACTCGCTGATGAGCTACGCGCGGGTAGTATAATAAATACGTTACATTATTTAGCGAATGCATCAGTACAGATCCAAGAATTATTGTCCCATGATAGTCGTCGTATTATTGATGAAATCAATGAACAAGTTAAAGTGCTAAAGCATATCAATATCAATATTTCATCACGTGCGATGCAAAGTATTTTAGATAAAGTGATTGGTTTGATCATGGCCTTTAATGGCTCGTTAGTGGATTGTATGCCAAACAGCAATGGCTGGTTTTTACTTGAGATGGGTCGCAGGATTGAGCGCAGCTTACAAATCACCTCATTAACAGGGGCTTTATTAACGCAAGAACTCGAGCAAGCTGAAGAGCTTGGTTTACTCGAAGCGGTTTTGAGTAGTCAAGTTAGCTTAGTGACCCATAAACGTCGCTATAGAATGTATCAAAGTATAGGTACTGGGCTTGAGCTATTATTACTTGATGCAGAATACCCTCGCTCATTACTTTTTCAGTTAGAGCAAATAAACCAGTTATGCAAGCATTTACCGACTAAACGCAGACAGGGAGTGATAGCAGCACATGAAAAAGCAATTTTACTTTCTAAAACGAGTTGCTATGTCACAGAAAAAGACTACCTGCAAAGGACGGACGCTGGAGTTCGTAAACAGTTAATCGAGTTTAACCATAATATTCGCCTGAACTTAAATACCTTTTGTGATGTATTATTATTGCAGTATTTTTCTCATACACAAACGGCGAATAAATTGAATTGGACTAATATTGAGCAAGCTCAATCGTGAAATATAAAATAAAGCATTCCACAACTTACAGTTATGCCGATTTTGTTAGCTTGTGTCAAAACCAAGCACGGTTAACACCAAAAACAAATCGTGCCCAGATATGCCACAGTAGTCGCATAGATATTGAGCCGCCGGCAAATTATCTACAAGAATTTACGGATTATTTTGATAATAAAGTGACCGCGTTTGAAATAGCCACTCAGCATAAAAAACTGAAAGTGACTATGACCAGTGAAGTGGAACTTTTATTAAGTGCAAATATTAACCTCGTCGACACTGATATGCCTTGGCAAGAGGCTCGCGATATCGTCGCAAAGCCAAATACATATCAGCTGTTAAAAACATCGGAGTTTATTTTGCCATCTCAATATACTCCTTTTGTACAGGGTATAAAGGAATACGCTTTAACGTCGTTTTTAGCTGATATTAGCTTGATTTGCGGCTGTAAAGATCTCATGGCACGGATTTTTCATGAGTTTCAGTATGATCCCGGTTTTACTACGATTAGTACGCCTTTGAGTGTTGTTTTTGCACAAAAAAGGGGCGTTTGCCAAGATTTTGCACATTTTGCGATAGCGTGCTTACGCAGTATTGGTTTAGCAGCACGTTATGTTAGCGGGTATATAGAAACAATGCCTCCCGAGGGGGAAGAAAAGTTAGCAGGTGCAGATGCGACCCATGCATGGTTTTCTGTGTTTGTGCCAAGGTTTGGTTGGGTAGACTTTGATCCAACAAATAATGTTATGCCTAATGAGCAGCATATAACACTTGCTGTTGGCCGTGATTTTTCTGATGTCACTCCTTTGAAAGGCGTGGTTTTTGGTGGCGGTACACAATTGCTTGATGTAGCGGTTGATATGATTCGATTGGAGTGATTAAAACAACTCAATATTAATAATGGATAAGGCGGAAGGATGTATGAAAATTGACTGGAAAGCATATCAAACAAATGGCTTTTTTGATGAATTAATAGACGCACAAGGAAATATTCGAACGCACGGTAAACAGTTAGCACAGTTTTTTTCTAGCTTATCAAAAGAAGAATTAGTTAAAGCCAGAGCTGTTGCAGATCTAGCCATAAAAGAAATGGGCATCACGTTTACAGTTTATAATGAAGGCAATATGATCGATAGAGCGTGGCCGTTTGACATTATTCCGCGCACTATTGGTAAAAAAGAATGGCAGACTATTGAGGTAGGTTTAAAACAGCGTGTTGAAGCGTTGAATCTGTTTATCAATGATTTATACCATGATCAAAAAATAATAAAAGACGGTATTTTTCCAAAAGGCTTACTCGAAAAATCAGTTAACTTTCGCTCTCAATGTGTTGGAATTACTCCGCCAAATAATATATGGGCGCATATTTGCGGCTCCGATTTAGTGCGTGATGGAAATGGCACTATGTTTGTACTCGAAGATAACTTACGGGTGCCGTCTGGGGTGTCTTATATGCTTGAGAACCGCTCAGTGATGAAACGTGTTTTCCCTGAGTTATTCGAACAAGTGTCGATTTTACCAGTTGATGATTATCCTTCACAACTGTTTGATATGTTGGCAGCAATGTCACCTCGTCCAGACGATAAGCCTGAAGTAGTGGTATTAACACCCGGTGTATTTAACTCCGCCTATTTTGAACATTGTTACCTTGCTCAAGAGATGGGCTGTGAATTAGTAGAGGGGCGTGATTTAGTAGTCGAAAAAGACGACTGTGTCTATATGCGCACAATTACAGGCTTGCAACGCGTTGATGTAATTTATCGACGCATCGACGATTTATTCTTAGATCCCGACGCTTTTTTACCTGAATCACAATTAGGTGTACCCGGTTTAATGCGAGCATGGTCGAAAGGTAATGTGGCGTTAGTCAATGCACCCGGTGCAGGGGTTGCGGATGATAAGGTGGTTTATGCCTATGTACCTGACATCATAAAATATTACTTGGATGAAGAACCCAAGATCGAAAATGTGCCAACCTATAAGTGTTTAGATCCTAAAGAATGTGATTATGTTATTAAAAATATCGATAAACTAGTTGTCAAACCTGCAAACGAGTCGGGTGGCTATGGTTTATTGATTGGTCCTAAATCGACTAAAAAAGAGCAACAAGCAACCATTGCACAAATAAAAGCCGATCCACGGAATTGGGTAGCGCAACCAACTCTTGATTTGTCTACGGTTCCGACCCTTGACGGCACAGAGCCTGATGGACGTCACGTTGACTTGAGACCGTTTATATTATCGTCAGGTAAAGACACACAGATCACTACTGGTGGCCTTACTCGTGTTGCGATGGTGAAAGGTTCATTAGTGGTAAATTCATCTCAAGGCGGTGGTAGTAAAGATACCTGGATTGTTGACGAAGAGGCTAAATAATATGTTATCAAGAGTAGGTGAAACTTTATATTGGGTAGCTCGTTACGTTGAACGTGCAGAAAATGTTGCACGGTTAATTAATGTCAACAACATGCTGATGTTGGATTTACCTAAAGGCGTATGTACAGGCTGGGAGCCATTAATAGATATTATTGGCGCGCGTCAGGCGTATGAAGATAAACACGCTGATTACACAGAGCAAAAAGCGCTGCGTTATTTACTTGTAGGTAGTGATAATGGCTCGTCTATTTTAAATTCTATTATCTATGCAAGAGAGAGCGCTCGGACGATCCGAGACGTAATGCCTCGCGATGTATGGGAAGAAATTAACTCCCTTTATTACTATGTAAAAGATAATCAAAAAGAAGGGCTTGCTAAGCGTGGCCGATTTGCTTATCTAAAGAAAATCATCGAATCAGCCCATCAAATATTTGGTGCTTTAGATGCGACTATTAACCATGATCATGGTTTTACGTTTATCCGCTTTGGGTCGTTAATAGAACGTGCTGATATGACGTCACGAATATTAGACATTCGTTCAGAGACGTTGATCACCAGCGATGAAGCAAAACCTTATGAAAATATTCAGTGGATCAGCTTATTGCGCTCGCTTAGTGCTTATCAAATGTATCGACAAGAGATGAGCGTACGGGTGCAACGTGCTGATGTATTAGAATTCGTGATGCACAGTGAAGTATTTCCACGGTCAATTTTGTTTTGCTTAATAGAGCTGAAAACGCTGATTTCACCTTTGCCAAATTCTACAGAGATTATAAATTTAATAGATGCAGTGGTAAAACAATTGAAAGCTGAAGATGTAAGAGCGCTTAAAAATGGCCACTTACACAATTATATGGATCAAATTCAAATTGAATTAGCGGGCATTCATAATGCATTAGCGCAAACGTATTTTTTAAAACCGCCAGAATAGGCCTGTTAAGCTATTAATCTTATAATACGCCCAAGGTTTTAAATTACATTGGGCGTTATTAACTAACGTGAGCTTTGGCTAATTATGAAAACGCGTTGTCTTTTAATTGTGCTTGCATTTGTTCGCGCATTTTAAACTTTTGTAGTTTTCCGGTAACCGTCATAGGGTAACTTTCAACAAATTGAATGTGTTTTGGTATTTTAAAATAAGCTAATTTATCTTTTAAGAAGCTGCGAATTTCTTGCTCTGTTAACACGGCATCATCTTTAGGCTGCACCCAAGCACATACTTCTTCGCCGTACTTGTCGTCACTGATGCCAAAAATAGCAGCATCTTGCACGCCAGGGTAAGTGTAAAGTACTTCTTCAATTTCGCGCGGGTAGATATTTTCGCCACCACGAATGATCATATCTTTAATTCTGCCCACTATTGCAACAAAACCTTCCGCATCCATTACACCTAAATCACCAGAGTGTAGCCAACCTTCTTTATCGATAGTTGCGGCGGTTTTTTCTTCATCATTCCAATAGCAACGCATAATACCCGCACCACGGCTGCATACTTCGCCAGCAAGCCCTATTTTTTGTATATTCCCCACTTCGTCAATAATTTTTACTTCTGTATGCGCCAGCGCGCGACCGACGGTAGTAACTTGTTTTTCAATGGATGAGTCAATCTCCGTGGCATTATTGATGGGACTACATTCCGTTTGACCGTAACCGATTACAACTTCATTCATATGCATCAGCGATTGTACTTTACGCATCACTTGCTCAGGACACGTCGAGCCTGCCATGATACCCGTACGTAGACTGGATAAGTCAAAACGAGCAAAATCTTTTAGTTCCAGTTCAGCAATAAACATAGTCGGTACGCCATGCAGTGCAGTACAGCGTTCTTTTTCAACCACCTCAAGCGTGATTGTTGGATCAAAAGAATCTCCCGGAAATACTGCCGTAGCTCCTTTGCTTATACATACTAAATTACCTAATACCATTCCAAAACAGTGATATAACGGCACTGGAATACACAGCTTATCATCTGCAGTTAAGCGCATTGCATTAGCCATAAGAAAACCATTATTTAAAATGTTTTTATGGGAGAGCGTAGCGCCTTTCGGATTGCCTGTTGTGCCGGAGGTAAATTGAATGTTGATGTCTTGATCTGGTTGCAAAGTTGCACCAATGGCGTTGAGTTCAACGCGGTGGGAGGCAGTTGGCATTGTCATAACTTGACTAAAACTAAACATGCCAGCGGCAGGCTCATCACCAATGCGAATAATATTTTTTAAATAGGGGAGGTTTTTTGCCTGCAGTTGCCCAGCTTTTGCAGCGGCAAGTTCGGGCAGTAATTCATTAAGCATGCCTAGGTAATTACTGGCTTTGAAACTTGAAGCGGTTATAAGAGTTGAACACTCGACTGAATTTAGTGCAAATTGTAGTTCGTTTGGACGATACGCTGGGTTAATACAGACCATGATCGCGCCAATTTTGGCGGTCGCAAATTGGGTTAAGCACCACTCAAGGTTGTTTGGTGACCAGATACCAACACGATCACCTGGTTTTACACCTAAAGCCAGTAACCCCATTGCCAGCTGGTTGATCTGCTGCTGATATTCTTTATAGCTTAAACGAATGTTTTGATGATGCAGTACTATTGCAGGGTGGTCTGGGTTATTGTCGACAATGGAGTCGAAGTAATCACCTATGGTTTTATTGATCAATGCTGGGCTTTGTGCTCCTTTATAGTAGCTATGCTCTAAGCCTGCTGCATCTTTGACTGTTTTATTCGCATCGGTTGCAGTTGTATTATTGTTACTTATTTGCATGTACGGTCTCCGTGTCAATGTTGTGAGAGTCTACTTAGTTAGAAAAACACAGATTGTCGACAAATGAAAGCGCTATACGACCAATGTAGTAATAAAAATGATAAATATTAGGCAATAAAAAACGCTAGCTGTAGCTACAACAAAAACATTGCAGTACACACTAGCGTAGTATCTGATTATAAATTGAACTTTAATTGAAAATTAAAGTTCTTCGCTGCGGTAGGTTTTTTTCATTAAATGTACATATGCATTTACAAACGCATTTTCTTGGTACTTTTTAAGCCCCGTTTCAGCGAAATCAATAGGAATAGGATTACGTTTTAATTGCTCTTTGATCTCGGTTGTGCTGAATAAATAAACACTCAGCTCAGGGATCAATTGAATTGCAGTTTCCATTTTGAAACCGTTCGCACTACCGGCAAATTTACCTTTAGGCGCACGTTGACGAATAGCAACTGAGTCAATTTGATAGTCCTGCATAAGTTTCGCAAAATCAAATTGGAATTTACGCATTACTTCAGTGTCATTACCATTACCTAAGGTAAAGCGAGTTTGGCGAATATCTCGTATATCAAATACATCGTTATCTTTTGTTAAAATACACAGTAGTACGTCACTACCGGTAATTTCTACACCGCATGTTCTCATTGTCATTCTCTAAATAACTAATTTGGGCAGCATTATATCAATTAAACGCCTTAAAAACAGTGCATTTTAAAAACCGATTTCAATCCCAATGCCGCTGTGGTCGCTTACGCAGATATCTTCATCAATTTGGTTTGGATTTAAGTGTTTATCAAAGCTTAGATAGTGCAACGATTTTATCCGCGATAATGCACAATCAGTATTAAAGTGTCCTGAGGTCAAAATATAATCAAGCACATTGCCACGACCTTGATAGTAATGTGTTGCTGGTTTTACTTTACCATTTGCCGATTCACTGCTTAATTCAAACGAATCAGTTAATCCTACAATGGGTTGTTCAAGCTCTAAACAGGGCTCGCAACGAGTAGGGTGAAATCCTTGGGTCATGAATGACAGCGCAGGGCTGTCAATATTGTCGTTAAAATCCCCCATTACTAATGTTGCACAGTTTTTTTCACGCTGGGTTTTTAGTGCATCATAATAAACAATCGAAGCTTCCAGTGAGCGTGATATTTGCGATTGCATCATGCCAACGGTTTGTTGTAATAGATTTAATAAGGGATCGTCTTGATTATGAATGTTTAAAATATGCGCCATTGAATGCACCCGTTGTGATTTAAAGTGCACCACGTAGCAGGTTAAATCACCAAATTCAGGTACATCAAAACTGCATTTAATAGGTGTGCGATTAAATTTAAATTCATTTTGATTATTTAAGTACTCAAGTAGTTCTGGGCAAGGGGTGAGTTCGTGGCATGCTTGAAAAGGGATTTTCGCGGCAATCGCCACCACAGGGTTAAATAATACCTGTGGATAGAGATGATCACTGCGTGGACTGGCAACAGTAGCAAAATAGTCATAGCCTTGCTCTTTACACAAAATTGCCAATTCTTTGGGGCTAAACACCTCTTGGAAAGCAACAACCATTGCTTGACTTTGCTGTAGGAAGTCAGTGATAAAGTGCTGTTTTTGCCGCCATTGCGTTGCGTTGTAACGTTCATGTAATTGATAAAAAGAATAAGGTGGCGCCGTAAAATTAAGTAAATTTAAAGTGGCAAAACGGATACGATTAGACGTCGTCATTAGGTTATCCAACAGCTGAAATTAAATTAAGTATGAAATGCGAGGGTTATTTGTCAATTTGTCTGGCTAAATACTTGTATTTAGTGGCTCCAAACGCGACAATAACTGCTTGTGTTTGCTAAGACTCAACAAATACATTAACCAAATACGGTTAAAATTAACAATGCTTATTCGTAAAAGCGTTGTCGAGTTATTCATTTTAATTTAATAAATACATGTGATGCATTGTAGGCGTCACCACTGTAGTAAGGACTTATAATGCCAGTTATTACTCTTCCTGACGGCAGTCAGCGTAGTTTTGAAAACCCTGTAAGTACACTTGATGTAGCCAATGATATCGGCCCAGGCTTAGCAAAAGCCACTATCGCTGGTCGTGTTAATGGCACTCGTGTTGATGCCTGTGATTTAATTTCTGACGATTCTCGCCTTGAAATCATCACCGCAAAAGATGATGACGGCTTAGAAATAATTCGTCACTCATGTGCTCACTTGATTGGTCATGCAGTTAAGCAACTGTTTCCTGATGCAAAAATGGCAATTGGTCCAACGATTGATAATGGTTTTTACTATGATATCGATATGGAACATTCATTAAGTCAAGATGACTTAGAAGCTATTGAAAAGCGCATGTTGCAACTTGCTAAAACAAACTACGACGTGGTTAAGAAAACCGTAAGCTGGCAAGAAGCCCGTGATGCATTTGCAGCGCGCGGCGAAATGTACAAAATTCAAATCCTTGACGAAAACATTGCTAAAGATGACCGTCCAGGATTATATCACCACGAAGAATACATCGATATGTGTCGTGGTCCACATGTACCGAACATGCGTTTTTGCCAACATTTCAAAATAATGAAAGTAGCCGGTGCTTACTGGCGTGGCGATTCAGATAATAAAATGTTGCAGCGTATTTATGGCACTGCATGGGGCGATAAAAAGCAACTTAAAGCCTACTTACAACGTTTAGAAGAAGCCGAAAAACGTGATCACCGTCGTATTGGTAAAGCACTTGATTTATGGCATTGGCAAGAAGAAGCGCCAGGCATGGTGTTTTGGCACAACGATGGGTGGAGCATTTACCGTGAACTTGAAGAGTTTGTGCGTGAAAAGTTACGCGAGTACCAGTACGAAGAAGTAAAAGGTCCAATGATGATGGATCGTTCTTTGTGGGAAAAATCAGGTCACTGGGAAAAGTATTCAGAAGCAATGTTTACCACTGAATCTGAAAAGCGTGAATACGCAATCAAACCAATGAACTGCCCAGGTCACGTACAGATCTTTAATCAAGGTTTAAAATCGTACCGTGATCTTCCACTGCGTATGGCTGAATTTGGTTGTTGTCATCGCAACGAGCCGTCAGGCGCACTTCATGGTCTAATGCGCGTACGTGGCTTTACTCAGGATGATGCCCATATCTTCTGTACTGAAGAGCAAATCATGGACGAAGTATCAGCGTGTATCCAAATGGTTTACGATACGTATGAAACATTCGGCTTTGAAAAAATTGTGGTTAAGCTGTCAACACGCCCTGAACAGCGTATTGGCGAAGATCATATGTGGGACAAAGCAGAGCTTGCATTAGCTGATGCCCTGAAAGCAAATAACATCGAATTTGATTATTTACCGGGTGAAGGTGCTTTCTACGGTCCAAAAATTGAATTTACTTTGTACGATTGCTTAGACAGAGCGTGGCAGTGTGGTACAGTGCAACTAGATTTTGCATTACCAGGGCGTTTAGGGGCAACTTATGTTGCTGAAAACAACGAACGTCGTACACCTGTAATGATCCACCGTGCAATATTGGGCTCTATCGAGCGCTTTATCGGTATTCTTACAGAAGAGTACGCGGGCTTATTCCCGACTTGGCTTGCACCAAAGCAAGTAGTGATTATGAATATCACTGATAAACAAGCAGCTTATGTGCAGGAAATTGTACAAAAATTAAATAAACTTGGAATTAGAGCAGCTGCTGACTTGAGAAATGAGAAGATTGGCTTTAAAATCCGTGAACATACATTAAAACGTATCCCCTATTTACTTGTTGTTGGTGATAAAGAAGTTGAACAACAAGAAGTAGCAGTACGTACCCGCACAGGTGAAGACTTGGGCAAATTTAATGTTGATGAATTTGTCGCTAAAATTAGCGAAGAAATTAAAAATCGACTATAAAAACTCTGCGTGTAGGGCATACATTTAATTGCTAACTACACGCTTATTATTTGATATTCTTGGAGGAACGTACTATTAGAGGCGGCAAGAAAGGGCAACAAACAGCCCAAAAAAATCGTATTAACGAAGAAATTACAGCTCAAGAAGTTCGCTTAATTGACATTGAAGGCGAGCAAGCTGGAATTCAGTCATTAAAAGACGCGCAAACTATGGCTGATGCCGCTGGTGTTGATCTAGTAGAGATTAGCCCAAATGCTGAGCCGCCTGTTTGTAGAATCATGGACTACGGTAAGTTCATCTTTGAAAAAAGCAAAGAACTAAAAGAGCAGAAGAAGAAGCAAAAGCAAATCCAGATAAAAGAAATCAAATTCCGTCCTGGTACGGATGAAGGTGATTATCAGGTTAAGCTTCGCAACTTACGTAAGTTCTTAGAAGGTGGCGATAAAGCTAAGATTACCATCCGCTTCCGTGGTCGTGAAATGGCCCACCAAGAAATTGGTATAGAATTATTAAACCGTATCAAAGGCGATTTGGAAGAGCTTGCAGTTGTTGAGTCTTTCCCTAATCGTGTTGAAGGTCGCCAAATGGTTATGATGATGGCGCCTGTTGCTAAAAAGCAATAAACAAGCTAAGATACGCAGCGAATTTAGCTCAGGTCACCAAGTAATATGCAAATATTCACCTGTGCTAACCGGTAATAAAGTAAAACTGCAGCATTTATGTTGGGTTTTCACCGGAATATGGCAGTAAGTTAGGCCTAAAAGTGGAGCTATAGCAATATATCTCACGCCTGCTCACTAATTTTAAAGCAATACATTTGGAGTTATTGCAATGGCTTATAAGCTAAAAAGTCACAGAGGCGCGGCTAAGCGTTTCAAAAAGACTGCTTCTGGCGGTTTCAAGCGTAAACAAGCGCATCTTCGTCACATTCTGACTAAGAAAACTTCTAAGCGTAAGTTACACCTACGTCCTAAGATGATGGTTCATAAGAACGACCATGGTCTAGTTTCACGTATGTTACCATTCGCTTAATAGGGGTTTTTAGAAATGGCAAGAGTTAAACGCGGCGTTGTCGCACGTGCACGTCACAAAAAAGTTTTAAAACAAGCAAAAGGTTACTACGGAGCACGTTCACGTGTTTACCGCGTAGCTTTCCAGGCTGTTACTAAAGCGGGTCAATACGCTTACCGTGACCGTCGTGCGAAGAAACGTACTTTCCGTCAATTATGGATTGCACGTATCAATGCTGCTTCACGTCAAAATGGTCTGTCTTACAGCCGTTTTATCAATGGTCTTAAAAAGACATCTGTAGAAATCGATCGTAAGATCCTTGCAGATATCGCTGTTTATGACCAAGTTGCATTCGCAGCGCTTGTTGCAAAAGCTAAAGAAGGCCTAGCGGCAGCTTAAGTTTTTAAAATAAGTATTAAAAAGGAGCCTATGGCTCCTTTTTTTGTGGCTAAAATAAAGTTTTCACCAACAGTTATTTGCGGTAAGGCTCGTGAAAAGCGAGATAGTCGGTAGTGATCCCAACCGCGCTAACGCTATATAATAATTACAAATAAATGAGGTAATTAACTATTTTGAATTGGCAATCCTTAGTTGATAACCGTCAACGCTTTTTCTGGGTATTACAGATTGCGGGTTGGGTCGGTTATGCACTTGTTAACTACATTGGTTCTAAAGTCTTTGAGATGCGCGATATTTATGTATTTGTGATCGTACTCAATGCTTACGCCGGCTGTTTAATGACTGTGCCATTGCGTTATATGTATCGCAAAGCCTGGAATGCATCTCCTTGGGTTTTAATGTTAGTAGTGTTTGGCGCTTCGTACATTACAGGTACTTTATGGGCGGTAATACAAAAGTTCAATTTATGGGAGATTTATCGCCATGGCTATCGTCCTACAGAGTGGTTTTACTATCTACAACAAGGCTTAGATTCGGTTTATATTATTCTTTGTTGGAGTGGTTTGTACTTTGGCATTAAATATTATCAACTACTGCAAAGTGAGCGCCAAAAAGCCCTAAAAGCTACTACGATGGCGCATGAAGCACAACTGAAGATGCTACGTTATCAATTAAATCCTCATTTTTTGTTTAATACTCTTAATGCTATATCTACATTGATTTTGGTAAAAGAGAATAAAGATGCTAATTTAATGGTGTCGAAATTGAGCGACTTTTTACGTTATACACTCAATACCGATCCGATAAAGAAAGTCCCACTTGAACAAGAGTTGCATGCACTGATGCTTTATCTTGAAATAGAGCGAGTACGCTTTGATGAACGGTTGCAAGTGAATGTGCAAATCAGTGATGAAGCAAAAAATGCATTAGTGCCGAGTTTAATATTGCAACCGATCATCGAAAATGCGATTAAATATGCGATAGCTCATCTGATCGAAGGTGGGGTGATTGATATTAAAGCACAAGTTTTTGCTAATGAACTATTACTGGAAGTAGGCGATAATGGCCCTGGTACTGAATTACTTAATGGCCAATTAGTTAATTCACAAGGGGTAGGGGTGGCAAATACGAAAGACCGCCTGAAAACTTTGTATGAAAATAACTATTCGTTTGTGTTATCACATAATACGCCAAGTGGATTGAAAGTGAATCTGCGCGTTCCGTTTGAGAAGGCTGTGAAGAAATGAGCAAGATTAAGACCC
This sequence comes from Pseudoalteromonas sp. SR45-6, assembly GCF_014163545.1. Classification (NCBI taxonomy): domain Bacteria; kingdom Pseudomonadati; phylum Pseudomonadota; class Gammaproteobacteria; order Alteromonadales; family Pseudoalteromonadaceae; genus Pseudoalteromonas; species Pseudoalteromonas sp. SR45-6. The sequence continues at coordinate 12,654 of NZ_JACJDM010000007.1, read as the reverse complement.
TGATTGTCGATGATGAACCATTAGCCCGTAGAGGCTTAGCTGTAAGGCTAGAGGAGTTTGATGATATCGAAGTCATTAAATTATGTAGCTCTGGCCAAGAGGCAATCGATGCATGCCAAGCAGGGAAAATAGATTTAGTTTTTTTAGATATTCAAATGCCTGGAATGAATGGATTTGAGGTTGCCAGAGCACTCAGTGAAAGTGTCAGAGCGTTACCAGCTATTGTATTCGTAACCGCATTTGATCAGTTCGCAGTCAAAGCATTTGAGATCCATGCTTTAGATTATATCCTTAAACCAGTCGACGACAACAGACTAAAACAGGCGGTAGAAAAAGTGCATACCTACTTGAAGACGCAACAAGACAACGCCCATAAAAAGAAATTGGCGAGTTTTGTAGCTGGAATTACTGGTAATAATTGTGAAGAGATTTTGAAAAAACTGGCAACTGGCGATACATTAACAGATCGCCGTTACCCAGAATCTTTAGCGGTGAAAGAGCAGGGTGAAATAATCCGTGTACCTGTAGCGACAATTCAATGGGTTGATGCCGCTGGTGACTATATGTGTTTACATTGCCAAGATGGTCAAACGCATATTTTACGAAAAACTATGAAAGAACTAGAACAGGAACTTGATCCTCAGCTATTTGTACGTGTCCATCGCAGTGCGATTGTAAATACTAAACAAATTAGCAAGCTTGTAACTCAGGTAAGTGGTGAGTATTTATTAGTGCTTGATAACGGACAAGAATTAAAAGTAAGTCGTAGTTATCGCGATAAAGTAAAAGCTGCGTTAGCAAGTTAACTTAGAAACGGGCTCAATAGCTGTTATATAACGAAGTAAATTAAACCATGTGTTTTAAATAAAAAACGCGAGCCTTGGCTCGCGTTTTTTTATAACTGCGTTAATTAAGCAACAGTAACAATTTTCATAGTGTTGGTTGCACCAATCGTTTCCATAGCATCACCATGAGTAATGATCACAGTATCGCCAGATTGTAATGAACCCGCATTCACAAGTGTGTTAAGGGCATCTTTTACCATGTTATCTTTTTCACATTGTGTTGAGTCAAAGAATACCGGGTAAACACCACGATATAATGCTGTTTGACCAAGCGTACTGGCATGACGAGACAATGAATAAATAGGTAAGCCAGAGCTGATACGTGACATCAATTTTGCTGTGCTACCTGATTCAGTTAAAGTAATAATCGCTTTTACTGAATCTAAATGGTTTGCCGCATACATAGCTGACAATGCAATTGATTCTGCATTAGAAGAGAAACGGCTGTCTAAGCGATGTTTAGAAACGTGAGTTTCTTTTTGTGATTCTGCCCCTAAACAAACGCGCGCCATGGTTGCCACGGTTTCTTCTGGGTAATCGCCTGCCGCTGTTTCAGCTGAAAGCATTACCGCATCAGTGCCATCAAGGACTGCGTTGGCAACATCCATAACTTCTGCACGGGTTGGCATTGGGTTATCGATCATTGATTCCATCATTTGTGTTGCTGTGATCACGGTACGGTTAAGTGAGCGAGCACGACGGATAATGAGTTTTTGTTTACCCATTAAGGCAGCATCACCAATTTCAACACCTAAGTCACCACGAGCAACCATCACCGCATCTGAAGCAAGAATAATATCATCAACTGCTTCTACCGTTTCAACGGCTTCAGCACGCTCAATTTTAGCTAAAAGCTGTGCTTTAGAGCCTGCAGCTTCAGCTAGTGAACGCACATAACGCATATCGTCGCCACTGCGTGGGAACGATACTGCGATATAATCAACATCAATTTCTGCTGCAGTTAATAAATCTTCTTTATCTTTATCAGTGAAGGCTGGAGCAGTTAAACCACCACCTAAGCGGTTGATGCCTTTATTGTTAGATAACACGCCACCAACAGTTACTGTGGTATGCACTAAATGACCTTCAACATTTACTACTGTTAATTGAATTAAACCATCGTTTAAAAGTAGTAAGTCACCAGGGGCAACATCTTGTGGTAATTCTTTATAATCAATACCTACAGCGTTGATATCGCCTAGGCCTTTTTCCATTTTTGCATCAAGAATAAATTTTGCACCAACAGATAGCGTTACTTTGCCATCTTTAAATGTCGATACACGAATTTTTGGGCCTTGTAGATCGGCTAAAATAGCAATGTGCTTGCCTAGTTTTTTGGCAATGTCACGCACAGCTTGGGCACGGTCTTTGTGATCTTGTGCAATGCCGTGTGAGAAATTCAAACGCACTACGTTTGCACCAGCACGGATTATTTTTTCTAAGTTGTTATCTCGATCGGTTGCAGGTCCAAGGGTCGCGACTATTTTTGTGCGTCTAAGCATCAAATTCTCCTGTAGGCTTACGATGTTGTAAGCAGGTTGACGGTTTTTCGTTATTTATAGGTGTTAGTTTAACTGACACGCATAATACAGTTTTTACTGACAGCAAATAGCGCGTTGACATCAAGGTAACGTGTAAAGCTGTCATTATTTTATACAAAAAAATTATGACCACATTATGACACCGGTGTCAGGTCTCGTCAATGCTCGACTCAGAAATCCATATCAGGAAAATTTATCGCCCCGAGGCAACGGTTGTTTGATATAATCACTGTATCTTGCGTGTTTGTCTTGCGCAAAGCGTTGTATCTGTTGTCTAGGCTCGCATTTTTAAGTGGCTTGGGTATATAATGCGCGCGGTATTATTTCATTTACTAACCAATAGTTGTTACCGAGGAGGACACTAAATGCAAGTTGCATTAGTAGGGTTAGGCGTTATGGGTAAAAATCTTGCTCTCAACTTGATTGAACAAGGGATGACGCTAGTAGCTTATGATAAAAACCCAGACGCGGGCGAAGAGCTATTAAGCTGTGCTAAATTACAAGGCATGGCAGATCGTCTGCACATTGTGTCTGATTTAGGTGATATGGTAAAACGGTTAACGCCGCCTCGCTCAATTTTGTTATTAGTGCCAGCGGGTGAGTTAGTCGATACAGTTTGCAGCGATTTAGTTGATGCAGGCGTTGATTGTGACGATATTATCGTCGATTGTGGCAATAGTAATTATAAAGACGGTATTACTCGTAAACTTAAATATCAAAATAAATTTGAATTTGCCACTATGGGTATTTCTGGCGGTGCCGAAGGCGCGCGTCATGGTCCTGCGATGATGGCAAGTGGTTCAGAAGGCGGCTGGGAACGCGTTGAGCCATGGTTTGAAAAAGTAGCAGCAAGCTACAAAGGTGAATCGTGTTTTGCCCGTGTTGGTCAATCAGCCAGTGGTCACTTTGTAAAAATGGTGCACAACGGAATTGAATATGCATTGATGCAACTAATCGCAGAAATGTATCAATTATTACGCTTAGGCACTAACCGCACTCCACATGAAGTTGCAGAGATTTTTAATCAATGGTCTGAAGGCACACTCAATAGCTATTTATTATCTATCTCAAGTCATATTTTATCGTTAGAAACCGATGCGGGTGAAGCGTTAGTTGATTTGATTGATAATAAAGTTGGCGCGAAAGGCACGGGTTTGTGGACGGCACAAAATGCATTAGAACTGGGTATAGCCGTTCCTTCATTGGTTGCAGCTGTGCAAGCGCGTCACTTAACCAATACTGGTGACACACATGCAGCGAAAGAAATGACCTATGCAGCTAAATCAACTTCACAGGTTGAATTAGATTTAGATGAACTTAAAGATGCCTTCTTGTTTGCAAGTTTACTGGCTTATCGTCAAGGCCTTGCGCTGATCAAAGGTGCATCACGTGCACATCAATGGAAAGTCGATTTATCTAAAACACTGCAAACGTGGCGTGCTGGTTGTATTATCCGTGCTGATTACTTAGATAACATCGCTGAAGGTGTTGAGTTTATCGACACTTTAGAAAAAGAGTCATTAGCGCTGCGTAAGATAGCAGGTCAAGCAATGATGACTGGATTAGCATTTCCGGTACTTAGCTCAACGCAAACGTATTTTGCGACGTTGACGACACCAAGCAATGGTCATCTCGTACAAGCACAGCGAGATTATTTTGGTGAGCATGGCATTAAAACTCATAGTGGTGAGGTATGTCATTTAACTGATTTAGTAGAGATTGACGCGAAAGTACGTTAATTAGACCAATAGGTTTAAATGAAAGGCACGCTAATTAGCGTGCCTTTTTAATTTAAAAAATAGTTTTATTATAAAGCGCTCAGCTTATCTACTTAACTCACCACGTAAGTTGTCTTGCATTAAATGGCGAATAGTTTCAATTTCAAGCTTTTGGCTAAATAAGTAATGTAATTTAGTTAAGCATGCCTCTAAGGTCATATCGTAACCGCTGATCACACCAATGTTAAGTAATGCGTTACCAGTTGCATAGCCGCCCATATTTACATGCCCTTTTAAGCACTGGGTTAAATTGACGATAACCATTCCGCGCTTACTTGCGCTGGAGAGGATCTCTAAAAAGTCTGGATCTTGTGGCGCATTGCCCACACCAAAGCTCAATAATACGAGGGCTTTGATATTGTCGTTTACCAGACTTTTAACTACAGCATGACTGATCCCTGGATACAAGTATAAAACACCAATAGGTTGCGGCGTGATGTTGGTGACTTGTAGCTCATTTTCAACATACGGGCTTAACTGGCCTTTTAATAATTGAATATTAATACCTGATAGTGCTAATGGATCTAGGTTAGGGGATGCAAAGGCATCAAAGCCATCGGCATGCGCTTTAGTCGCACGATTGCCGCGAAATAATTGATTATTAAAAAATAAACTAACCTCAGCAATCGGATAATTAGCCGCTAAATACATCGCATTAAGTAAATTTACTTGGCCATCAGAGCGCAATTGCGACAGTGGAATTTGCGAGCCTGTCACTATCACTGGCTTTGTTAAGTTTTCAAACATAAAGGACAAAGCAGATGCGGTATACGCCATGGTATCTGTGCCATGAAGCACGACAAAGCCATCATAATCTTGGTATTTACTTTTAATATCATCTGCGATTAGTTGCCAATGAGCAGGGGACATGTCTGATGAGTCAATCAGCGGGCAATACTCGTGAATATCGAATAAGGGCATTTCATCACGATTAAATTCGGCATTGTTTTCTACGGTTTGTGTTAAAAAACCTTCAGCGGGAATATAGCCTCGACTCGATTTTTTCATCCCAATCGTACCGCCAGTATATGCGATATAAATACGTTTACGTTTCATAAAAAAAGCCCAGTAAAAAAACTGGGCTTAGTATAACGGTTAGTTGCTGCGATTACAGCCTATACACTATTTATTGCGAAATATTACACACTAAGCAGCGGGCATAAATGCCTTGCGGATCGTTGTAATCTTTTAGACCTTCAACCTCAGTTGTTAATTGCTTAACTAAACCATTGATAGATGCTTGGTTTGAGAGTGCGTTTTGTAGCGTACTTTGTGAGCCAATTAGCGATCTAATCGATGCATTTCCAAAAATATCCTGCATTAATTTCTCTTCCGCCGATAGACTCTGCTTAATGGTTTTAACTTCATAAAAATCAAGCTTAGCCAGTTCAGCTGCCGCTTTGATAGCGTCTTGCTTATTGCCTAATTTGTCAACTAAGCCAAGCTCTTGCGCTTGACTTGCAATCCAAACACGGCCTTGTGCAATAGAGTCAACTTGCTCAGGGGTCATATTTCGTGCTTCACCAACAACCTCTAAGAAGCGTTGATAAGCATCTTCTACACTTAGTTGAATAACCTGTGCCATTTTTTCATTAAGCGGGCGAGCGATTGATAGACCAGCCATTTCAGTTGTGGCAACGCCATCTGAATAAACACCTAATTTAGCCATGGTGTTTTCAAAGGTCATAAAGTTACCAAATACACCAATTGAGCCGGTAATTGTGCTCGGCGCTGCCCAAATTTCGTTGGCAGCAGAGGCAATCCAGTAGCCGCCAGAAGCTGCTACTGAGCTCATTGAAGCAACCACTGGTTTACCAGCTGCTTTAAGAGCAAGCACTTCAGCACGAATAACTTCAGAGGCAAACATACTGCCACCGCCAGAATCAATACGCAGTACAACCGCTTTTACTTTATCATCTAAGCGTGCTTTACGTAGTAAAGCCGCTGTAGAGTCACCACCAATTTCACCGGCTTTACGTTCGCCGTCAGAGATAGTACCGCGTGCAACCACAACGGCGACTTTTTCTGTCATTGGGTTATCAAACTCAATCGGCGGTTTAACCAATGAGAGATATTCTTTAAATGATACTTGGTTGAAGGTTTTGCCCGTTTCTTCAGTGCCTACTAAGGCAATTAATTGTTGACGCATTTGTTGATTGGTTTTTAAAGAATCAACCCATTGATGTTCAAGGGCATATTTACCTGAATCGCCATTAACTGCTTGCATTTTAGCCAGAAAAACGTCCATTGTTTCATCAAAGTTTGCTTCATCAAATGGGCGCACAGCGGCAACGTCTTGTTTGTATTCTTTCCACAATGCACCTAGCCATACATTATTAGCTTCTTTTGCTGCATCTGACATATCGTTACGAATAAACGGTTCCACAGCCGATTTAAATGTACCAACACGGAAAATATGCTGAGTGATACCGAGTTTTTCAAGCGCATCTTTAAAATACAATGGGTACATGCCAAAGCCTTGGATCTCTACACCGCCATAAGGGTGCATCGATATTTCATCAGCGTGCGCAGCAATGTAATATTGTGCTTGTGAGTAATAATAACCAGAGGCAATTACTTTTTTGCCGCTCGCTTTAAACCGCTCTAACGCTTGAGTGATTTGTTTTAATTTATTTAAATGCGCGTTAGGCATTTTTTGTAAATCCAGCAAAATCACACTAATGCGTTTATCTTCAGTGGCTTGATCAATTACTTCGATAATATCATCAAGTAAAATTTCAGCCGGCTCGTCGTTGCCCTGTGTTGCATCATTGATGGCAGCTTCAATTGGATCAACGTAAACTTTTTCTTCTACGATTGGACCATTGAGGTTTAGCCTGAGCACCGATGTGTTAGCAACATTGATTTCATTGTCATCGCTTGCGATTGAAACAATGAAAAGAATAACGAGTAACACAAATAAAAAATTGAGGACTAAACGACGAGAAAAGTTAATTCCTGCCCACAGTCCTTTAAATAGCTTTGCAATCAAAATAAATCCTTAGTCTGGTACAACTTATATCTGTCACCATCTTAGCCCAGAATAAAAATTAATTTAACTGTTAAATCGTAACTAAGTATTTATGAGCGAGGTTTTAACCGTGAGAATGTGAACATATTAACTAATTTATCGCTTTTGTTGCTTATTGCTTGCCAATCGAGCAAAATTGGCTAATGTATAGAGGTTAGACCAGTTCATTGGGGCAGAGGATGTTAGAACAACAATTACAATTGAAACACACACAGCTACGTAACCGTTTGGTAATGGGCTCAATGCACACGGGGCTTGAAGAGGGATGGCATAACCGAAAACGACTGCGTGCTTTTTATGAAGCGCGCGCTAAAGGTGGTACTGCGATGCTCATTACGGGGGGCTACAGTCCTAATTTGCGTGGCAAATTAACCCCAATCTCATCGTCTTTTAATAGCTATTATGATGTGTTTAAGCACCGTGCATACACTGATGTTGTCCATCAACACGGCGGTAAGATTTGCTTACAATTATTACATGCTGGACGTTATGCGTATCATCCATTTAATCAAGCACCAAGTGCAATTAAAGCACCTATTAACCCATATCAACCCAAAGCAATGTCGCTCAGTGCAATAAAAAAAACCATCAAAGACTTTGCTCATTCCGCCTATTTAGCACAAAAGGCAGGCTACGATGGCGTTGAAGTGATGGGCTCAGAAGGTTATTTGATTAATGAGTTTATGGCACCGCATACCAATAAACGCTCAGATGAATACGGTGGAAGTTTAGAAAACCGTATGCGTTTAGCGTTAGAGATAGTCAAAGCTGTACGTGCCAAAGTAAATAAAGAATTTTTAATTATCTTTCGATTATCGGTGATGGATTTAATTCCGAATGGGTCAACACCTGAAGAGGTTACGATCCAGGCCAAAGCATTAGAGCAGGCTGGAGTTGATATTTTAAATACTGGCATAGGCTGGCATGAAGCACGAGTACCTACTATTGCGAGTATGGTGCCAGCAGGTGCATTTAAAGAAGCTTCAAAACGTTTAAAAGAAGTGGTATCGGTTCCTGTCATTGCTGTAAATCGTATTAATACCCCCGAGATTGCCAATGAAATTTTAACTGCAGGGGATGCCGATCTGATTTCGATGGCACGACCACTATTAGCCGATCCAGAATTTTTTAATAAATACCAAGCACAACAAAGTAAACACATTAATATTTGTATCGGCTGTAATCAGGGCTGTTTAGATCATGTATTTAAAGGTAAACGAGCAACATGCTTAGTGAATCCTCAAGCGGGGTTTGAGCTAGATTATCCTCTTGAGCTGACCAACAAGGCTAAAAATGTGTTGGTTGTAGGTGCTGGGCCTGCGGGCTTATCTGCCAGTTGTTACTTAGCGCAAAAAGGCCATACGGTAACGCTGATTGATAAAAATACAGATATGGGCGGCCAATTTAATTTAGCGATGCGAATTCCTGGTAAAGAAGATTTCAATCATACCTTGCGTTATTTTATTAATGAACTTGAACGTCTGAAGGTCACGGTAACACTCAATACTCCTTTTACCGATAAAATGCTTGAGCAATACGATGACGTGGTGTTTGCAACGGGTGTGCGCCCGCGTGAGGCAAACTTTACCTGCGCGGATAATAAACGTGTTTTTTCATACGATGAAGTTATTCGAGGCGAAGTTGAATTAGGGCAATCTATTGCAATTTTAGGTGCCGGCGGCATTGGCTTTGATATGGTTGCTTTTTTAAGTGAACATAAAGATCAAAGTATTGCTGATTTTAAATCGCAGTGGGGAATTGAATGTCAGCCAAGTCCAGATAAAGATAATCGTCAATTGTTTATGCTAAAACGCAGCGCCGGGCGTTTTGGCAGTGAGCTTGGTAAAACAACGGGCTGGATACATCGTCAAGTTGCAAAGCAACATGGTGTAAAACAGATCGCTGATTGTCAGTATCATCATTTTGATAAGCAAGGTCTAAAAATTACTGTGGCAGGAGAGGAGCAGGTGCTACCTGTTGATACAGTGATCGCTTGTATCGGGCAAGTCTCTAATAACGAATTAATGTCGGGGTTAATCGATAATCCTAAAGTACATGTAATTGGCGGGGCCAAATTAGCATCAGCAATTGATGCAAAACGAGCTATTTATGAAGCGCTTCAGGTCGCGCGTAAAATTTAACTGAAATAAACTTTTAATCGTAGCGGTCTTTGTTTAATACATTACAAAAGACTAGACTGCTACGATGAATACATTGATCACACTATATAAAACTTCCCTCCAAAAAATAGCCATTTTTGATGGTATCCCTGCTTTACTATTTAGACTGATACTGGCGCCAGTTATGATCATCGCAGGTTATAACAAGCTAAATATCAGTGGTAATGGTAATGGGTTTTTTGAATTCTTTTTAGCTTCTCCAGATGTTGTTGCTTGGTTTGGTAACCCAGACTGGGGCTTAGGCTTACCTTTTCCTGATTTACTGGCTTTTTTAGCTGGCTGGAGTGAATTTCTCGGTGGCTGGCTGCTCTTAGTTGGTTTATTAACCCGTCTGGTTAGCATACCGCTGATGTTTACTATGGTCGTTGCCGCAACCTCTGTACATTGGCACAATGGCTGGTTTGCGATTGCGCCGACAGATCCAGATACCAGTGCTGCACAAGTACTTGATTGGTTGGCGATCCCCGGTGCAAAAGAAAGTTTAGATAATTCTCGTGAAGTAAAAGAACGTATTGAGAAAATTCGAGGACTTGTACAAGAACATGGTTTCCCAGATTACCTTTATGAAAAGGGTAAACCGTCGATTTTGAATAATGGCATTGAGTTTTCAGCAATTTATTTTGCGATGTTATTGAGTTTATTTTTTACCGGCGGTGGGCGTTTTGTTAGCCTTGATCACTGGTTACGGAAAAGATTCGAATAATCTAAATCTCTACCTGTCAGTTTGCGACGCCCGTCGCAAACTTTCTAACTTTCAAACTTTCTCAGCAATCCCTATCAATGCTATGCTAGTTTCTTTTTTAATTAGAGAATCGCTATGGACGCTATTGAGCTTTTATTGACTCGTCAGTCAGATCCTCGACTGATTGCACCTGCCCCAAACAACAGTCAACTTGATATTATTAAACAAGCAGCGCTTCGTGTGCCTGATCATGGTTGCCTTGCGCCTTGGCAATTTATTGTTGTTGCAGAAGATGCGCGAGAACGACTCGGCGAAATTTATTATCAAAGTGCAGTTGCAGAACAACAAGATGAAAAAGTAATTAATCGTGCCAAAGAGTTACCGCTGCGTGCACCGATGATAATCATTGCCATTGCCAAATATCAAGCGCACCCAAAAGTACCGCGTATCGAACAAGTACAAAGTGCTGGTTGTGCTGTGTTAGCTATGCAACAAGCAGCTTTTGCGCAGGGACTTGGTGGTGTCTGGCGTACTGGTTACTTTGCGCAAAGTGAGGCGGTAAAAGCGGCGTTAAAGCTTGATAATGAAGATGAGATTGTCGGTTACCTGTATTTAGGCACTCCAGAAGTGGACTGTAAAAAGACTGTTCGTCATAGCCCAGAACACTTTTTCACAAACTTATAGTTGCCAAAACGTAATTAATTGGAACTTTGTCGTGTTATTTCAGTCAGAGTGCATTAAGGCTACCTTTGTTATTATCTTTAGGTAGCTTGGCTGTCTGAAGCGCTTGGATGCAATAACCCTCAATACAATGGTTTGTTATTTTTCTGCAGTTTGTTAATGTATGGAGTGTCTTAATTAGAATAACAACAAGAAGACGAGGATAATGGGAAATTTATTTTTACGTGAAAAAGAAAAATGGTTAACGTGGTCCTTATGGGGCTTTGTTGGTGCGGCTATCACTCTTTACACAGCATTTAGTACACAGACTCCTCATTTAATCGCGATCTCATCAACTGCTATTGTGGTTATCTTAGCGTGGTGGATGCAACACACAAGACGATTTGATTTTGGTAGAGCGTTTAAAGTGTGTTGTTACGTGTTGTTTGTGAGTATTTTACCCGCTTTTGTATTGGTGCTTGTACCAAGTGATGATCTAAACCGCTTTGATTTAATCTTTCAGAGCTTAAGTTTTGTAACTTTTAGCTTATTAGTCTGCTTACTGTGTTCGTGGGTCGCGAAACGTCCAAAACAGTATTATTGATGTATTTTTAAGCGCTTCGAGTAATTGTAACGATTAATTTGAACTTTTTTACTTTTAGGGCTTTACAACAAGGCGGCTAACCCCTATTATCCGCGCCGTACGGAGAGATGGCAGAGTGGTCGAATGCACCGGTCTTGAAAACCGGCAGGGGTTTATAGCCCCTCTAGGGTTCAAATCCCTATCTCTCCACCATATTTAAAAAGCCGCCTTATGGGCGGCTTTTTGCTATCTGGAGTTTAAGATGTCACAGCAAAATCAATTAAACACCACACAACGGGTGCTAAAACACATACTGTTATGGTCGGTGTTTGGCTACTGTTATCACAGTGCTATTAACTTACTCGTTAAAATGGCGATGGATGCACAACCAGAGCATGTATTGCTCACAGCTATGCTTTACTGCCTAGGCTTTAATCTATTAGCTGGGCATTTAATTACTAAATATGATAAATACTGGCCAGAAATTGCGGCAATATTTATTGGTTGTATCGGTTTATTAGTCGTGCCGGTGTTATTAGTTGGTACGCAGGCATTACTGAGTCGTCCATTACTTGCTGGTATTTTAATCAGCTTGCCAATCTTGACTTTTGCTGTGCGATTAATAAAGCGAAAACTCACTAAAAACTAGCTCTAAAGAAGCCCAAAAGGGCTTTTTTTTATGATAGCATAGGCGCGTCTTTTAACTGATACCAGCGTTATTAAGCTTGGTATAAACAAAACGTGAAACATATTATGTCAGATAATTTTACTACAGATGCTGAAAAAGCAAGTTACGGTATTGGCCTACAGATGGGTGAGCAACTTAAAGCTAACCCTTTCGAAGGTTTAAACTTAAATTCAGTATTTGCAGGCATGAAAGATGCGTATGTGGGCGGCGATTTCCAAGTTGAGATCCCTGAGATCCAAGCTGCATTCGAAAAAATCAACACTGAAATCCAAGCACGTCGTGAAGAAGAGGCGAAAGTACTTGCAGCTGAAGGCATTGCATTCTTAGAAGAAAATGCAAAACGTGCTGAAATCACAGTGACTGAGTCTGGTCTTCAATATGAAGTACTAGCAACAGGTGAAGGCAACAAGCCAACTGCTGAGTCAACAGTGCGTGTTGATTATCACGGTACACTTATCAACGGTACTGTATTTGACAGCTCTTATGAGCGTGGTCAACCTGCTGAGTTTCCAGTTGGTGGCGTGATCAAAGGCTGGACTGAAGCATTACAAATGATGCCTGAAGGCACCAAATGGCGTATCTATGTTCCTCATGAGCTTGCTTATGGAGAACGTGGTGCCGGTGCTGCAATTGCACCATTCTCAACACTGGTATTTGACGTTGAGC